>JAUUVE010000038.1 GCA_030589715.1 Desulfobacteraceae bacterium
AAACCCACTGCGCCCACGCACTTATTGCCATCTAAGAGAGGCTCAACAATAAACACCCTCTCAAAGATCTCACCGCCGGCATCAGCAATGGCGTTCTTGGCTGCCTCGGCATTAAGGATCTTGTAAGACTCGCCGTTGATCATAAGCTGCCAGCGGCCCTCATGCACATACTTGCCCTCTTCGTCGGTCCAGATCTTGAGACCCCATTTCTCAAAGAGATGCACTGAGGAATCCACGTGACGGGCAATGTTGTAAACCAGGTCTTCCCTGGACACACCCATCAGGTCCTGACGAACATATTGCACATAGTCCTCCAGTGTGTTGTCGCCGTCTCTGATACCCACATACTGGTTAATAGCCGAAAGGCCCATGGCCACGGCACCACTCCTGTCGAGAGCAGCCTTGTCCACCAGGGTCACCTTGAGGCCGTTCTTCTTGGCCCAATATGCTGCCTCTGTGACAACACCACACGCCGAAAATCCCCCACCGAGAATCAGGAGGTCTGTGTTTACTTCTACTGTTTCAAAATTTGCCATCTCTATAATACCTCCTCTCTGCTTAAACTGTGGGAACTGCATCCAGCCCCAGGGATTCGGGTTCGGTCGCTAAGGCTTCGCTGTTCAAATCATCGTGAGTTGCATATCCGCCTAATGGATCCGCCGTACCTTCTTCAGTGGTCCTGATGGGGAATTTAAACCTCTTAAGGCTGCCATCACGAAACTTGACCGTCCACATGATGTCCTCTGAACCGCGAAGGGGTACACAGCTTGCGCCCAACGGAATGAAGTCTGTATAACCGCGCACATCCATGGCCTGCACGGGGCAGATCTTGACACAGCACTGACATTCCCAGCACATGGAGGGATCGCGGTTATATGCCTTCATCTTCTCTGTATCCAGCACCATCAGGTCGTTAGGGCAAATATACAGGCAAGCAGTCCTGTCCTGCCCTTTGCAACCATCACATTTTTCCGTAATTACAAAACTTGGCATTATTACACCTCCTAAAAAATTAACAGTTAATAGTATTCAACAGACTGAACGGTTGAAAAACTACCTCTCTTGCACCTCCTTTCTTAAGATAAGATTCAAATATCCTACTTCTTGTCTGCCTCACCGGTAGCCGCACCGTGCAGCTTGATCTCGACCTTCTCTTCAAGCCCCTGGTAATAGTCCTGAAGGATTTTCACCACCTCAGGCCTGGAGAATTCCGCCGGAAGCTCACCCCCCTCTGACAGGGTCTTCCTGACCATGGTCCCTGACAGAAGGAGCCTGTCCTCTTTACCGTGGGGGCAGGTCCTCATGGAGGCCATACCACCGCATTTGTAACAGTGAAAGGTCCAGTCAATATTCAGGTTCTCGCATTTGAGTGCCCCTTCAGGAATCTCGTTAAAGATCTTCTGGGCGTCAAAAGGACCATAATAGTCGCCCACACCTGCATGGTCACGGCCGATGATCATATGGCTGCATCCGTAATTCTGGCGGAAAGTGGCGTGCAGCAGGGCCTCCCTCGGACCCGCATAACGCATTTCCATGGGGTAACCACCTTGCACCACTGTACCCTCCACGAACCAGTTGTCCACGAGTGCCTCGATGGCCTTGACACGGGTATCTGCCGGAATGTCACCCGCCTTTAGTTTACCCACTAACTGGTGGATATAAATCCCGTCCATCACCTCTACAGCAATCTTGGCCAGGAACTCATGGGACCGGTGCATGGGATTACGAAGCTGCAACGCAGCAACCCGCCTCCATCCCAAGTCCTCAAAGATCTTCCTGGATTCGGCAGGTCTCTGGTAGAGGCCTTTGAATTCTTCGGGGTAAAAGCTTTCGCTGATGACCTTGACAGGGCCGGCCAGGTTATATTTGGCCTGTGCCATCACCTTTTCCACACCCGGGTGTGCTGTATCGGTGGTGGTGAAAATGGCCTTGCACTCGTACTCCTTATCGATGGTGTACTTTTCAGAGACCTGTATGGTCGCAATGGTTGTTCCTGTGTCATCATCCACCAGGGCCAGTTCGTCCCCTTCCTTTATATCTTCATCATCCGTGGAAAGGGTAATGGGGATGGGCCAGAAGGTCCCATCTGCCATAAGGAACTTGTCACAGACGCCCTGCCAGTCTGCCTTTGTCATAAAGCCGGTCAAAGGGGTAAAAGCGCCGATCCCCATCATAATAAGGTCAGAGGCCTCCCTCGATGTAATTCTGATCTGTTTGAGTGTTTTAGCCTTTTCGATCTCGGCCTGGAGTTCCTCTCCCTCTAGCAAAAGCGGGATCAGCCGTTCTTCTTTGCCATGCGGTACAATAAGAGTTGACATATAATCCTCCTTTATTTTTGTTGACCCTCTTCTTGGATCATTTGGATCACCTAAACCCCAGGCTCTTCTGTGTCATTCTGAGGCACCAATACCTTGTGCAATTTGTCACAAAAGGCATTTATATTCAATTTTCAAAGGGTGTCAAGAAAAAACTAACATAAATTTCAAAGATTTTGCAAAAAGTTTTCCCTTACTGAGACCCCCTTTATCCCCCTAAAATCAATTGCATATAACCTATGGTTATTACTAATAAAATTATGCTATAAACCAGAGATTGGTCCATGCCCCGACGCGGTGGCCACAATTGCTAAGGGATTGATAATGCTCCCATCAGTTCTATCCGGTTTGGTCTTTACCTCCCGCCCTGAGGAAGTGAACAGAACAATACCCAACAATGGCCCGAACCAAGGCATCAGGAAGACCACAAATGAATAGCAACCACTGTGCCAAAGTACGGCCCAGCCCCATCCATCCCCAGATATTGGATTTGTCTAAGGAGTCCCTTTTCAGCACGAGTCAATGAGTGCAGATAAAGGGCCTCATGTTGTCAGAATTTTTTACATATTGAAAAAAAAGCTGCCATAAAAGTATGCCCCGTGGCAACATGTGAACCGGGCATGGGAGTCTGAATGGTGCTAAGCTTTAATTTTTAATATATATTGACTAGTCAGGCCTATACAAAATATAAGATCTTTTCGGCTATGCAAGCCCTTACTGGTGTTTGAATATCTGGGGCAATATCTTGATAATCGGGGTTTCAAAATGGAATTGATTATCTTGGGTTCTGGTACCGGGATGCCGCTGAGCTACAGGGCCTCGCCTTCTTTGGCCTTGATAGTTGATGGCGAGCTACTCCTTTTTGACATGGGTCCTGGTACCCTCCGTCAATTAACCAGGGCCGGTCTAAACCATGAACTGATTAGCCGAATTTTCATTACCCATTTTCACCCCGATCATACGGCAGACCTGGTCCATCTTCTTTTCGCCACCAGAAATCCCACTATCCTTAGTAGGAGGGCCCCTTTTGCCATTACAGGCCCCGTTGGCATAACAGAATTCATCCAACGCCTAAAAATGGCTTACCCTGGCTGGATTTCACTCCCTTCGGAGATCATGGAGATACAAGAACTTGATATTAACGAAATGGTTCCAAGGGATTATCCCAACTTTAGAATTCTTACCCGGCCTACAAATCATACCCCCAACAGCCTTGCCTACAGAGTTGAGAGCCGGACAGGGAAAAGCCTTGTCTATTCCGGAGATACCTCTTTCTGCGAGGCACTCGTAGTGCTGGCAACTGGATCGGACCTCTTGATTCTGGAGTCTTCCTTTCCGGATGGGGAGGAGGTGGAGGGCCACCTGACTCCGTCTCAGGCCGGGCATCTGGCCAGTTTGGCCGAGGTGAATCGGTTAGTGCTGATCCATTTTTATCCTGAATGCCTCAGAACAGACATTGCAGCCCAATGTCGTAGAACTTACAAAGGCGAGCTCATACTGGGAAGAGACCTGCTGCAAATTCGGATATAGAGACTTTTGATTCAGGACCTGGTGATAGAATTGGGAAAAACGTATAAGACCATGAAGGAGAACTCATGGCGAACAAATACAAATCTTCGGCAACTACAATCCCCATTGACCAGGCCGTAGGAAAGGTCCTGGCCCATGACATAACAGAAATCAGGCCTGGCCAGTTCAAGGGTCCCGCATTTACCAAAGGCCATATCATCAGAGAAGAAGACCTGCCGCACCTAAGGCGCCTGGGAAAAGAACATCTCTTCGTCCTGCACATTGACCCTGGCGAAGTCCACGAGGACGATGCTGCCCTCAGGCTAGGCAAGGCACTGGCCGGCCCAGGAGTAATCTTCGACAGCCGCCCGTCGGAAGGAAAGATAGCCCTAAGGTCGAGGCACAGAGGCCTTCTGAAAGTCAATGAAGAGGCCCTGACGGAATTAAATCTTATACCCGATATCTCCTGTTCTTCACGTCACACCAATACCCTCGTGGAAAAAGGCGAAATCATAGCTGCCACAAGGGCAATCCCACTGATTATTGATGAGGGGCTCCTCAATGCAGCCCTTCGTATCGCTGAGGCGGCAGGAAGGGTCTTCTCTGTAAGGCAACTCTCAAGACCCCCAACCGGCCTGATTATTACCGGAAATGAAGTCTACTCCGGCCTCGTAGACGACAAATTTGCCCCTTTGATCAGGAAGAAAGTCCAGTTTTTTGGTTGCAGGCTCAAATGGATCTTGTTCACACCTGATGAAAGCCAAAAAATTGTCAAAAAAATCAAGCAGTTGCTTGAGAAGGGGGCAGAACTTATCATGGTGGCAGGAGGCATGAGTGTCGACCCGGATGACATAACCCGCATGGCCATCATAGAGGCCGGGGCTGAAGACGTGGTCTATGGTACGCCTGTCCTGCCGGGGGCCATGTTCTTATATGGGCGTTTAGGTGAGATACCGATCTTGGGTCTGCCGGCCTGCATTCTCTTTTATAAGGCCACGATACTGGATCTTGTGCTGCCCCGGGTCTTGGCAGGAGAGGAGATAACAAGGAGAGATCTCGCGGTCATGGCCCACGGCGGCTTATGCCTAAACTGTGAGCAGTGCCGTTTTCCCGTATGCCCATTTGGGAAGTAGGGGGTTGAAGGTTAATAGGTCCTATCGATGATATACCGGTTTAGTTCTAAGAGGTTTCTCTTGGGGGCCGAATCTGGGAAGGGGTCTAGAGAGAGGGCCGCCTCATCCACATAAGACCTTGCCTTATCTCTTATCTGTTCAATGGCACCATCGTTGTTTACCAGGGTTATGAGTTCCCTGTAATCCTTTTTACCGGCATGACCATTCCTGAACAGACCCTCTAACCTGTCCCGCTCTAACCTCTGTAACCGTGCCAACGTATATATTAAGGGTAAGGTGATCTTGCCCTCTCTCAAATCCTTTCCCACGGGTTTTCCAAACTCCTCTTGTGAAGAGGTATAGTCCAAGAGGTCGTCTATGAGCTGAAAGGCAATCCCAAGGTTCAGGCCAAATCTTGAGAGTGACTCCTCGACTTCCGGTTCACTCCCAGATAGGATAGCACTGCAAGCGCACACCGCAGACATGAGGACGGCTGTCTTGGAGGTAATGATCTCCATATACTCGTCCGGGGTGGTATTCCAGTTATGTGTATAGGTCAACTCCATAATCTGGCCTTCGGTCATCTGTGTGGCCGCCTCTATGACTCTCTTCAAAAAAGGCAGATTATTGGTACCAAGTGCAATTGAGGAGGATTTTAGACACAGGAAATCCCCCTCCAAGACAGCGGCGTGGTTGCCCCAGAGATGATTTGCTGAGGGTTTTTTCCGTCTGACATCAGCATTGTCCAAGACATCATCGTGGAGAAGTGAGGCGGTATGTATATACTCAAAAATGCTGGAAAGACGGTAGATGTCCTCTCCCTCATATTGGCAAAGGTGGCAGCAGTGAACGAACAGTAGTGGCCGAAGCCGTTTGCCATGACCCAACAGACTATGACTCCCGATATCTTCAATAAGGGACACGCGGGAACTGAGGGCCCTCCCCAACTCCTCATTAATCCTCGTAAGATGTTTTCTGTTATGAGTCAAGATTAGGCTATACGGATCCATGATATCTTAAATTCCAAGTAGCCGCTGTTTGCATTATCTGGATTGGTGTCGGACAGTTAAGGGGATTCTGGTGACCTAGCCCAGGTGCCTACTAGATAATAATCCAGGTCTTCTGATTTTACAACTCTATTTACCCCGGGTCCCCTATTCAAACAATTTCCCCGATCAGGTCATAGGCATGGGCCTCCCTGATCAGGACCGGCATAATCTCTCCCGCCACCCCTTCTCCTTTGTTGATCAATACCTGTGAATCCACATCGGGAGCCATTGTTGCGCTCCTTCCCTTGAGCAACAGACCGGCCTCAGGGCTTGTGCCTTCAATCAAGACAGGTATGATGTCACCCACCATCCGCTGATTTATTTTTTTTGAAACCCCGGCCTGGATATTCATTAGCTCATCCAGTCTCCTTTCTCCCTCTGCCCGATCCACTATCGCTTCCAGTCGGAGCGCCGGTGTCCCCTCCTCCCCACTGAAAACGAATGCTCCCAAGTGGTCAAATTGAGCAAGCCTTACAAAATCACATAGCTCATGAAAGATCTTTTCTGTCTCCCCGGGGAATCCTACCATAAGAGTTGTCCTTAGGCTTATCCTGCGCCTCCTGGACCTTATGCGCTCCAGCAGATCCCCTGGGGCCTCCCCGCCAGATTCCCTTCCCATGACCCTCAAGATCTCTTGGTTGACGTGCTGCATGGGGATATCGAGATATGGGCAGATAATATCCTCCGAATCGATCAGTTCTAACAGTCGATCGGAAACCCCGTTAGGGTGACAGTATAACAGACGAATCCACTCGACCCTCTCTATGGCAACTAATCTCTCCAGCAAGTCTTCCAGACAGCTATCTCCCTCAAGGTCTTTGCCATACATGGTAGTGTCTTGAGCAACAAGATTGAGCTCTTTCACGCCCCCGCTGACCAGCCTTTCTGCCTCCATGATCAAGGAATCCTGGTCTCTACTTCGAAAAGGCCCCCTAAGCGCGGGAATGGTACAATATGAACACCTGTGGGAGCACCCATCAGCAATTCGTAGATAGGCAGTGTAAAATGGGGTTGTCTGAATCCTCGGGACTGAATGATCCGCCAAATAGGTAGGCCTGCTTATAAAAAATGGGATGGACTCGCCCTGATTTTTATCTACTAGGATATCTGCTATCCGATAGATCTCCCCGGTCCCAAGCCACCCGTCCACCTCCGCGATCTCCTTTAGAAGTTTGTAGCCATAGCGTTGGACAAAACAGCCGGTGACCAGGAGCTTTTTCAAATTCCCCTCCCTTTTGAAGTTGGCCACCTTCAGTATGGTACCAATGCTCTCCTCCACCGCACCTTGGATAAAACCGCAGGTGTTGACCACAGCTATCTCTGCATCTTCAATCCTGGGGGCCTGCTCAAAACCCCTTGAGTGGAGCAGCCCCAGCATATGTTCGCTGTCCACCAGGTTCTTGGCACATCCGAGACTTATCAAGAATACTTTCTCTCTTTTGCCCATGGATAATCCCAACAATCACTCCTCGATTTTTCCGCTTCCTCAACCCTCAGCCGGTAATCTTCAGAACTCACTAATTCAGGCAGAAATTCCATTTCTCAATTCCAATGCAGTTCGCGGGTTTAGGCGGGAGTGTTGGAGTGCTGGCCTCCGGCTTGTAGACCCTACGGCTCGGAGAGAGCAATGGAATACTGGAAAACCAGTTGATATTCTTAGCATTACTCCCTGGCCCAGACCTGATTTGCCCGGCCTTGATTCAATGAATTTAGCTTCAGAAATATTGCAGTTCTACCAACCTGCTTCAGACAAGTTGCGCCAGGGCGGGCCACTACTCCAACACTCCATTACCCCTTTCAAAGACTGCAATTCGGGAATTTCTGTCGCGATTCTTTCACAATAAAATCGCCGCGTTTAGTGAGATCTGAATCTCAGATGCGCATTTCACAGCCCCGCCTGTTGAAAAAGCCTTACCACATCCAGTCTGTTGATCAGATCTGTGAAAATCTCTCCAAGGGCAACATCTGCCTCTTCCCGTCCCACCAGCTCGTATCGCTCGGCCTGTCCATTTAGGTCCTGCCTTGCCATGAACCCTCCACTCCTCAGCAGCCTGGCCTCGTAGCTCATCTTTGCCACCCATTTTTGACCCATCAGGTCAAGAGAAAACTCCTTTAAAACGATCAACAATTGCGGTTCCCCACGCGACTCCTTGAAAATAACTCTCAGACCCAGGTTCTCCAATCTCCTCTTGAACACCTCTTTCATCATATCAGTCACCTGAAATATCCCAATCTTAAATCCCTTTTCCTTGTAATCGGCTACATTCAGAGAAAAGTTACCTGAAAAGCCCTCTAGCTTTTTTCTTGCCCCCTGGATTAAGATCTCCTTGTTTTTACGAGCATCCTCAATTTGCAAAAACACCTTCTTGCCTTTTAGCTGAACTGATTGGGGTGGAAGCTGGTAATTGACCATAAGCTCAGGAATGGAAGCACAGGAGATCATGAACCCAGAAACTAAAAGAATCACCAAGCCCTTCGAAAAAATCTGATTTATTTCTTTCATTGCCCTATTCTCCTTTGAACCTTGCTCTATAATGGTTGATGGTTTCCCGTCGCCGCAAATTCAGTACCACCTCCTCAATCACAACCCAAAGATCTTGATGCTCAACCCCGAAATTGCGATGAGCAATCCCGCCAGTGCATGGATGTACCTTTCCATAAAATCGAGCTTCACACTCATGATACCCAAGGAGGTCCCCATCACCACACCCAGCATAGTCAGGATCGTTGTTACACCAAATGCCAGGGATACCAGTAACACATCCATCCAATTCCCCTGTGCAGCAGGGTACATCAAGAGGGGGATTAGTGGTTCACATGGCCCGAGCACAAATATTATAAACAAGACCCACGGGGTATATGACCTTGCATCACCATGCAGATGGGCATGTCTCCCCAGATGATGGTGCCTGTGTTGATGGTGGTCACCTGAATCGTGATCATGATCGTGGGTATGTTCCGATGCTCGCAACCCCAGACGCAATCTTCAAGCCCCATAAGCGATACCAAAGCCGAGCAAGAGCCAGGATGCCAGTTCACCCCTTATCGCCTCAAATCCTTCCAATCGGTTAAGTGCAAAGCCAAAGGCGATACCCAAAATCCCAACAGGACCGAACCCAGCACATGGCCAACACCGCCAATAAAGGTGATCCAACCTGTTTTTGCGAGCGACCAATTTCGAGCCTTTCCTTATATAATAAATGGTATATAGTGATCTGGTCCAATTAATGTGTGGATAGGCCCGATACTCAGGGCAGTAATGATCAGAATGTTTATATCCATTAGATTTCCCTTGATTACGCGCTCGAGCACACCTCTCTGGGTCTCTCTTTCTCTTCTGACAGCTCCTTAGAGGCAAGATTGCTTGTAGACATTTCCGACCCAGCTGCTATTCTATCCCAAAAAGCCCCAGACATACTGCCCCCCAGAAACTGCGCTTGTTCGATAGGGCAAGGGTAACATTATGCTCTTTTCAACATTTAATACCAATTCCATCCGTGCCAGGCTCCCCATTATTATCGACTGGTTAGACCAGATCCGGCCAGATATTTTATGTCTTCAAGAGACCAAGGTCCAGGATAAAGATTTTCCAGCCGACAAGTTTCAAGATATGGGCTACCAGGCCATCTTCAGTGGGCAAAAGTCCTACAATGGGGTCGCCATTATCAGCAAAACCCCTCTAAATGAAATCCGGACAGGTCTTTACGGCGGAGATTGCGAAGAGGCCCGTTTTATTTCTGCCAAGATTGCTACCATACCGGTGGTAAATGTATATGTTCCCCAGGGATTTGCCCCGGGGACTGAAAAGTTTAGGTACAAACTCAAATGGCTGACAGATCTCCTTTCCCATATGGAAAAGGAATATGATCCGGACATGCCCCTATTGATAGCCGGAGATCTTAATGTAGCGCTTGAGCCCATCGACGTATTTGATCCTGAAGGTCTCAGGGGAGAGGTGGGGTTTCATCCGGATGAACAAACGCTGATGCGCAAGCTCTTAGACTGGGGGCTGGTAGATATCTTCAGAAAACATAACCCGCTAGGGGGCCACTACACATTTTGGGATTACAGGATTCCCCATGCATTCAAACGGAAAATGGGCTGGCGTATCGACTATCTTTTGGCAACAGCACCCTTGGCAGAAAGATCTCGGGCCTCATGGATCGACACCCAGGCCAGAGTCCTTGATAGACCCTCAGACCATACCTTCCTTGTGGGCGAATTCGACCTTGACCTTTAATCCCAATCCTTTCGCGGCATTAGGTGTTCTATCACCCCCTCCCGTTCCCCACTTGTAGCCATAAGAACTACAAGGATAATTGCCAACTATAAAGTCTGTTTCAGATGGAATTTGAGGGACACAGATCGAAAATCACACATCTGTCATGGGCCGGTCTCCTTGCCTTGCAGACATCTCTGCCGTGATAGATAAGGAGATCAGAGAACCGGCGCCACCTCTCCTTTGGAATGAGCTCTTCCAAGTCCTTCTCAATCCTGTCCGGGTTCTTATTTTGGGTAAGTTCTAATCTTAAGGAAAGCCTCTTCACATGTGTATCTACCACCACGCCAGGAACATCAAATGCCGCGCCCAGGACGCAGTTTGCGGTCTTTCTTCCCACACCCGGTAACTTGAGAAGTTCCTCCATTGTGGAGGGTACTTGACCCCCATAGCTATCTATCAACCCCTGACAGCACCCCTTGATCGATTTTGTCTTGTTCTTGAAAAATCCCGTGGGCCGGATATCCTCTTCCAGTTCAGAAATGGGGACCTTGAGATAATCCCCCGGTCCCTTATACTTCTCAAAGAGTGCCTGGGTGACCTGATTGACCTGCTTATCTGTACATTGGGCTGAAAGGATAGTCGATATAAGGAGCTGAAAAGGGGTAATGTATTTGAGCGCCGTTTTTTCCCGGGTATAAAGGGGGTCCAATGTATCGAAGATCACCTGCGCCCTTTCAATTTTCTTCTTCAAACCTTGCATGACTAATCCCCTGGCTGATCTGACATCACATCAACACAATCACATTCCCCCTTAGGGCGGTGGCATGAGTGAGGCCCTTACGAGGGGCTAACGTGCCTTTACCATCCTATTTTAAGAAAAGGGTCATGGAGTTCGAGAGTATATGGAAGGGCCAAAGGGGTGTCAAGCAAACTGCTCGCTAATTTCGTGTTGACCCCGATGTTGCATTAAAAGGTTCCCAAATTCAGGGAAAAGGCTATTATTTCAGTTGGGGAGTTGACAATCCACACTCAGGGCTACATGAAATGTGAATTGCTCG
>JAUUVE010000021.1 GCA_030589715.1 Desulfobacteraceae bacterium
GGAAATACTTACTCCGGCATCCAGAAGCTCCGTTGCAATCAAGCGAGCCACTCTTGCAACCAGCACAGAATGGGCCCTGATATTGTCAAGCATCTGATGCCGATCCATTAGTTGAAAGCAGATGTCGATCGAAGGGATCATATTAACCTTGAGGTCAGGAGGCACAATCTTGTTGAGTTCACAACGAGAGGGCACCTAGAGACCTAGCAGCTTCTGAATTGACATTCAAGTGAAAAGTAAATGGCAAGGCAACCAAACCCAAGCCCCACGCGGATGTTGACAAAGGTCTATGTTTCCGCTAAGTTTTTTAGTAAATACAATAAGAGAACAGTGACTACACCAAGATTCCACCCTAAGGAGTTTACCCATTCCTGATTTTGCACAAAAAAGTGGATTGATAACCACCTTTCACATCCTTCATCAGGATCGAAGGCACCTGAAATCTCAACTCAGGCTCCATTCCAAATGGAAGAAGACCGTCTTGATTATTCCATTGCTTGCCAGCGAGTACAATGATCCCTCCAATCTTCCGGTGTTTCAGAACATCCTTAAGCAACTGAGAGATATTACATATCTATCGCAAATTATCTTTGGTCTGGACAGTGCCAAAGAGGAAGATGCCCTCAGGCTGATGGAGCTTGTGAGATCATTTGGGATAAAAAATCATTTGATCCAGTGGAATGAAGGGCCTGGGTTTAGTGGAATTTACAGACAGCTAAATGAGGCAGGGTTCAATATCAGTGAACCGGGGAAAGGAAGGAACATTTTTCTCAGTTTTGGGATTGCGATTGCATTGGGAGCTGAGTCAATAGGCTTGGTCGATGCGGACATTAGGACCTTTAAACGGGTACAACTGGACAGGCTCTTTTATCCTGTGGTTGCCCTCAACTACGACTTCTCAAAGGCCTACTACGCCAGGATTATGGACAGACAGATCTACGGGCGGGTGAAACGGCTTCTTCTGGATCCTCTCTTGCTTGCCCTAAAGCGGAAATTTACGGAAAGTAAGGAAGAGAAGATGCTGCGTATGATAGAGTTTTTGTTAGACTTCAATTATCAGCTTTCCGGAGAAGTTGCATTTCACGTGGATCTCTTGAAAAGGATGCGCTTTGCCACAAACTGGGGTATAGAGATCTTTACCCTCGTCGAGGTCTATCGAAAGGCCTCTTCAGCGGCACAGGTCATGTTCTCCAGAGGGCCCTTTGATCACAAACATCAAGACGCATCCCCAAAGGACCAGAGGAAAGGGCTCAATCGAATGGCGATCGATATAGTCACCACACTGATGCATGCCCTTATAATAGAGGAGGGTCTTGAAATCACTGATACCTTTTTTAGAGACCTGGCCGTGACATACCAGGCCCTGGCAGAGGAGCAGATCAAGAAATACTCGGATGATGCAAGCTTTAGCAATCTCCACTATGACCGGGATGGGGAAGAATATTTGGTCAGGGAGGTCTTTCGGGGTTCAATCCTACAGGCCGGTGAAACCCTCACCGGACCTTACAGGATCACGGAGCAGTTTTTGAGACTTGTAAATTCCTATTCTGATTTCAAACCCTTCCTTGAAAAGGGGCTTTCCGAGGCCATCCTAAGTGTTGAGCGAAAGACGGAACAGAAAGTGTTTGAGATGCCCCAGACGGTTTCTTGGGAGCGGGTATCCAATAAATTACCCCGTATTTTCTATGATCTGATCGAGGTTGTGGAGGAGGAAAAGAGGCGTTTTTTATGATTAAGGATAGGGAACGGATTTCATGGGAGTAAGTCCCATCTCCGGGGTGCCGGACACCCCATTTTTCATGATTTTTACCGATTTGGACGGCACCCTGATGGATTATGCCACCTACGGGTGGAAAGAGGCCATACCGGCCCTCGATATGTGCAAAAAGCATGAGGTCCCTGTTGTTTTTGCCTCCAGCAAGACCAGGGCGGAGATGGACTTGCTCCGCCGCCGCATGTCCCTGTCAGACCCCTTTATCTCTGAAAACGGTGGTGGCATCTTTTTCCCCAGGGAGACCTTTAAGGCCCCCCCTCCGCAGGCCATTGCAGCCCCAGCGCAGGAAGGTCAAAAGGCCCAGAGGGGTAAGGGCCATTGGCAGTGGTCGCTTGGCTTACCTTACGCAGATCTGATAAAGGGGCTTCAGGGGCTGCGTGACGAATTGGGGTGGCACATCAGGGGCTTCTCAGACATGGGTATTGAAGAGATCTCCTGCCTTACAGGCCTTGATAAAGAGAGTGCTCGTCTCGCTACCATGCGGGAATTTGATGAGCCCTTTGTCATATTGGATCAGCAGAAAACGGACAAAGATGCACTTTCAGAGGCTGCGGCCAAAAGGGGGCTTAGAGTGATCTCAGGGGGGCGCTTTTATCATCTCAAGGGCAAGAATGACAAGGGGGAGGCCATGGAGAAGCTCATCTCGTGGTACAGGGGGTTTCATGGAAATATTCTCTCGATCGGCCTCGGGGATAGCCCTAACGATTTCCCAATGCTTGAACGCGCGGATTTTCCCGTGCTTGTTCGATCCAGACAAGAATTTCCAGGGATGAAAGAGAAGATTCCCCGGCTGAGGATTACCCGTGACATGGGTCCGGAGGGGTGGAACTCAGCGGTATTGGAGATCCTGGGCGGAAGAGATGAGGAGAGGTCCAATGACTGATATGTTTGAGGCCGAGGTAAATCCCGAAAACATAAAAGAGGCAGAGATCCTGGTATGTATTCCTTCATATAATGAGGCGGATTCCATCAGCTATCCCGCAACCCAGGCGGATAAGGGACTGACCAAGTACTTCAAGAATATGAGCTCCGTCATTATCAATTGTGACAACAATTCCCCCGATAACACAAAGCAGGCCTTCCTTGACACCCCGACCGAGACCCCCAAGATCTACCTTTCCACAACTCCTGGCGTAAAAGGCAAGGGGAACAACTTTAAGAATCTATTTCAGGAGGTGGTTGAGCTTAGGGCAAGGTCTGTAGTGGTCGTGGATGCTGACCTAAAGAGCATTACTCCCGAGTGGATAAAGCATTTGTGTGAGCCGCTCTTGAGTGGGTTTTCTTATGTGGCACCCCTCTATGTGAGGCATAAATATGACGGTACCATAACCAACGGAATCGCATATCCCTTGACAAGGACCCTATACGGTCGAAGGGTCCGGCAACCCATAGGAGGGGATTTCGGCTTTAGTGGGAAACTGTGCAGGGCCTACCTGGAAGGCAGGGGTTGGGATAAGGCGGTGGCCAATTTCGGGATCGATATCTGGATGACCACTCTGGCTATCAACCGGCGGGTAAAGATCTGCCAGTCTTTTATGGGGAGACCAAAGATTCATCGGGCCAAGGACCCGGGAGCAAAATTAGGGCCCATGTTCAGACAGGTCGTCGGCACAATCTTTTCATTGATGACTCCCTTTGAGTCATTCTGGACTAGGGTAAGGTACAGCCGGCCAACGGCGATATATGGCTTTGGCCTTGGGGAGGTGGAAATGCCCCCTAAGGTAGAAGTGGACGAGGAGAATTTGCTCCATCAGTTCAGGGGGGGCTTTGATCAGTTTAGTGACATCTGGAAGGCCCTTCTGGCGAAGGATGTCTATAAGAAGCTCTTGGAGATCAGGGACATGAAGGAACGGGAATTCAACTTCCCCACGGACCTGTGGGCCAGGGTCCTCTTCGACATGGCCGTTGCCTACCGGGATGCGACCATGGATAGGGAGGGGATGATGGATTCCTTGATTCCCCTCTATTTCGGAAGGACCCTCTCATTTGTGAAAAGGACCAGAAGGATGTCCATCAAACAGGCAGAAGATGCGATCGAGGATGATTGTATGACCTTTGAAATGGCAAAACCATACCTCCTTCAACGGTGGAAGAGCAAAACCACATGACTCACCGGACCAAGACGAGTCTGACATCCATTACATTGGTATTTGTGGGCCCGGTTATGAGGAGGTCTTTGGTCTTTTCAAAAAAGTGATAGGAGTCATTATTGCCCAGATAATCGGATGCCTCAATCCCCATCTCCCTTCCCCTCTTTACTGTGTAAGGATCCACGATGCCCCCTGCCGCGTCAGTTGGGCCGTCGTTTCCGTCGGTGCCCCCGCTCAAGACAACCACTCGCGGAGGAAGGTCTACCAGGTCTAGGGCAGCGGCCAAGCAAAACTCCTGATTCCTTCCTCCGAGACCCTTGCCATGAATCGTAACGGTGGTCTCGCCTCCGGAAATGATACATGCGGGTGGAGGTATGGGCCTCCGGGTCTTTAGAATCTCCCTGGCAATCGCGCTGTGAACCCGAGCCACCTCCTTGGTTTCCCCCTCCACCATTGAGGAGAGGATAAGGGTTTCATAGCCCAGTTCCTGGGCCTTTTCCTCTGCGGCTTCCAGGGCCAATATGTTGCTCCCGATAATATAATTAAAGACCCGATCAAATATCGCCTCCTTTGCCTTGGGTGTCTCGGGAATATGTCCTTCGATGCCTGCCTCAAGGTGCTCTTGGATTGCCGGGGGGATTCCCTTTAGATCATACTTCCTCAGGATTTGAAATACTTCTTCAAAAGTAGAGCTGTCAGGTGTAAAAGGCCCGGAGGCAATTACATCGATCTTGTCCCCCACCACATCTGAGAGCATCAGGTTTACCGTGGTTGCCGGAAAGGCGGCCCTTGCCATCTGTCCGCCTTTGGAAGACGAGATGTGTTTCCTGACACTGTTTATTTCATCAATACTGGCTCCGCACTCAAGCAATCTTCTGGTCAGTTCTTGTTTTTCTGAAAGCGAGATATCTCCAGACGGCTGTGGTAGGAGGGCAGAACCCCCTCCTGATATGAGGGAAAAGATAAGATCTCTTTTACCTGCATCTTGGAGGAAATCAAGGATCCTTCTTGTCCCATCCAGGCCATTTTGGTCCGGCAGTGGATGACCGGCCTCGGTGATCTCCGTAACAGCAAGCCTATCGGTAAAACCGTATTTTACGTTTATCATGCCCCTGTGGATTCTCTTTCCCAGAAGATCTTCCATGGCCCTTGCCATGGGTGCAGTTGCCTTTCCTCCTCCCACCAGGGAGACATGGTCGTATCTTTTGAGATCAAAGTGGTCTGTCGGCCGGTCTTTTATCCCCAGAGACAGACTATCTCGCTCTACCCGTACAAAGCGTTTTACCGCCTTGTAGGGATCTACGGCCTCAAGGGACCTCCTGAATATCTCCTCGGCCTGGGACCGCATACCTTCCAGGGGCCTTTCATTCATGGGCTGTTCCTCCGTATATACAGAGATGTCTCAATAATTATTCCAGTGCTCACTTCTGATCCTATACTTTCAGGCGCTCAAATGGTCAAGCCTAAATGGTTGGGACCAGGTATGTGAGAAGGGCTAAGGGCTAAATATCTATGGCTAAGTTTGGATTGACATCTATCACGGCCTGTTCTAATGAATACATAATGATTCCATAATAATGATAATGGAGGAGGCGGGGATGAAGTCAAAAACTTCATTGATCTTGTTTTGGGCGCTCTTCTTTTGGTTTCTGATTTTTCAACCAGACAGGGGAGTTGCACAGGAGACAAAGGTCTATACGTTGCAAGAAAGCATAGCCGAAGCGTTGGCCAATAACTGGTCACTTAGAGCAAAGCAGGAGAAACTTGACCAAGCGACCTCTGTCAAGAACCAGGCCAGGGCCGATTTTTTGCCTAAACTGAGCACGACCTATGGCTACACCAGATTGGGTGCAGATAGAAAAATAAGATATCTCCAGGACTACACCATAGGGACCCGGAACAACTATTGGTGGCAAGGCACGGTTACACAGCCCCTTTTTACCGGATTTGCTTTATTGAGCACTTACAGACTTGCACAATTGGGTATTGATCAATCAAAGATGGAGATCGAACTGGAAAAACTTGACCTTGCCCTGAATGTAAAACAGACCTACTTTCAGATCTTAACGGCAGACAAGGCCCTGGAGTCATTCAAGAAGGCGGAAGAGGCATTGGCGTCGCATGTCAAGGTCGCTCGGAGTTTCTATGAGGTAGGGATGATCCCCATAAACGATCTCTTGGAGTCAGAGGTGGAGCTGGGCAATGCACAGCACAACGTGGTAAAGGCCCTGAATGCCACCCAGTTGTCCCGTTCAACTTTTAATACCGTCTTATCCAGGCCTGTTAATGCCAAGGTAGAGGTGGAGGATATCCTGGTTCACAAACCGGAGGGCGGAAGCTTTCAGGAGTATTTGCAAAAGGCACTCAAGGGCCGGCCCGAGATGAGACTCATTGAAATCAATATCCTTCAGGGGGACCAACGGATCAGGCTGGCAAGAAGCAAGCTCTACCCCGAAGTCGTGCTTACATTTGACTACATGAAGGAGGGCGACACGCTTGATGTCTCGGGCAGCGACGTTCATGAAGCGGACGAGTGGCAGGCTGGTGCTGCTTTGTCATGGACCTTTTGGGAGTGGGGTAAGACCTATTATGCGGTAAAAGAGCAAGAGAGCCTCAAGAAAGAACTGATAAAGACCAGGATGGCCTTAGAGGATCAGATACAGCTTCAAATTAAGGATGGGGTCTTGGGCTTAGAAGAAGCAGAGAAAAACATCCCAATAACACAGAAGGCCGTGGAGCAGGGTGAAGAGAATCTAAGGGTGAGCGAGGAACGTTACAAGGCCCAGGTGAGCACGTCCACTGAAGTGCTCGATGCCCAGAGATACCTGACAACGGCCAGGGTAAATAATTTTAACGCGTACTATAATTACCATTTGGCCAAGGCCCGGTTGCTTTGGGCCATGGGGGAGTTTTGATTCTATGTTGTTAACAATCCCCTGGTTGGTGATCATACGCCCCAAATGGATTGAATCTCCTTGCAGCCAAAAAGACTTACAGCCCGGGGTCAGGGCTTCCCAACGCACTCTCAAAGGGTTCAACTCTGCGCAACGGGCTATGGACAAATGACAACCTATGGGCGAAAGTGATTCAGCTATTTCATCTGTTCAAAAACTTCGGTCCGAATGTCGCGTTAAGAGATATCGACCTGAGGGTTCTCAAAGGAGAATTTGTCTTTGTTACCGGCCCGAGCGGGGCTGGAAAGACCACTCTGCTGAGATTGATCTTTGGCGCTGAAAGGCCCACCAGCGGTCAGATACTGATTAATGCGATTAACCTGAATCGCATCAGTCGATCAAGCCTTGATCTTTTGCGCCGAAAGGTCGGCTTTGTATTTCAGGATTTTAAGTTGTTGCCCAAGAAAACGGTCTTTGAGAATGTGGCACTTGCCCTGGAGGTGACAGGCGAACGGGGTTCATTTATCAGAAAAAAGACGCACCAGTCGCTGAGGCTGGTGAATCTGGCCGAAAAGGAGCAGGCATATCCCCTTTCATTGTCGGGGGGTGAACAGCAGAGGGTGGCTATTGCCAGAGCCATTGTGAAGGATCCTCTGATCCTGCTTGCCGACGAGCCAACGGGCAACCTGGATCCGGATCTCACGAGAGATATAATTACCCTTTTTAGAAACATACACATGAAAGGCACTACCATAGTTGTGGCCACCCACAGCCGTGAGCGTTTTGAAGACTCAGGGCAAAGGACAATTGTCTTGAAACGGGGAAAAATTGTCGTAGAGAAATGAGATTAAGACTGTGGTCCTATTTTCTAAGACAGGCACTGATGAATATTATGAACAATCGGCTTGTTCATGTCATCGGTCTGGGGACAATGTTTGTGGCGATATTGATCTTTGGCACATTCCTGTTTCTGCTCATTAATCTTAATACCTGGGTCCAGGGATGGGGGCACTCTCTGTCCATGTCAGTTTATCTTGAAGACGGGATAAGCGAGGGCAAGAGAGATATGATCGCCTCTTGGATAAAAAGCCTGCCGACGGCTGAGATTGACCGCTTTATTACCAAAGAAGGCGCATTGAAGGAATTGAGACGTGTTCTGGGGGCCCAGGCAGGCCTCCTTGAAGGCCTTTCAACCAATCCCCTTCCCGCCTCCCTTGAGGTTGTCTTTGAGAAGGGGGAAGGGCTCAGGTTAGATCCTGATAGGATAAAGAAAGAACTGGAGAAGATGGAAGGCGTGGAAGAGGTCCAGTACAGCGAGGACTGGCTGAAACGGTTTAAAGGACTAATGAGTTTGATAAGGGTGGGTGGTCTCATCATCGGGGGGCTTCTGTGTATGGGTATCCTCTTTATAGTTACCAATACAATAAAGCTTACCATTTATTCACGAAAGGAAGAAATTGAAATCCTAAAGCTAGTAGGTGCCACCGACTGGTTCGTCAAGACGCCTTTCCTGTTGGAAGGGGCTATTCAGGGGATATTGAGCGGAATTCTGGCCCTACTTATCCTTTATTCGGGGTATTACCTGCTTTCAACAGAAAAGATACACTTCACGAGTCTGGGTGTCTTCGATTTTATCTTCTTGCCATATGAATATGCGCTTTTGATCTTTTTGGCAAGTGTGGCCCTAGGTTTGGTGGGGAGCCTCATCGCAGTAGGCCGCTTTTTTGATATATGATAAAGAGAATCGCCTTTCCATTATCAAAGATCTCTGTTTTTCCAGCAATCATGCTCTGTTGTATCCTGGCATCATCCACTGAGGCCCTTTCTCATCCGGGATCCGGAGAGAAACAAGAGCAAATAGAAAAGATTGAATCCCAGCTTTCGAGCCAAAGAGGTAGGCTAAGAGCAGTCTACTCCCAGGAAAAGGACCTGTTGGCAGGGCTGGGTGTGCTTGAAAAGGAGGTGGAAGAGAAAAGACGCTCCATAGAGGACCTAAAGGAGAAGATCCGCCTTGTGGCTATTGAAGTCAAGGGGTTTCAAAAGAAACTGAGAGAGGCCCAAAGGGCATCAAAGGATGCCCAGGCAAGGTTGGCAAGGAGGTTGATTACCCTATATAAATATGCAAGGAAGGGTTATATCAAGCTCATTACCGATGTCCAAGATGTGGATCAATTTTGGCGGAGGATGAAATACCTTAAGGTCATCATTAAGGAAGATCGCGGAGAGTTGGGGAGGCTGGCAGAAAGTGTCCGCAAACGGCAGACGGAAGTTTCACGGGCAAAAAAGGCGATGCTTGACAAGGAGGGCACCATAGATAAAGAAAAACGCCGATTATCATCCTTGAAAAAGGACCTTGAAAAAAAGGCGATCCGTCTTATGAAAGTACATAAGGAAAAGGAATTTTATGAGACTGCAGTGAGAGAACTGCAACTTGCGGCCAAGGACCTGAGGCAAGCCCTCTCAAAGGGGGAAAAAAAGGAGCCGCATAGTATGTTCCAGGCTTCACGTTTCCAAGACTCCAAGGGGAGGCTGCCCCTTCCCCTTAGAGGGAAGATAATTAGAGGTTCCACATTCTTGGCCCCTTCAAGACTCAATTTGCATGAGGGGATCTTTATTGAAGGGTCTTCAGACCCAAATGTAAGGGCCATTTTTCCAGGGAGGGTCGATTTTTCTGGAAGACTCGCGGGCTACGGAGAGATTATTATAATAAATCACGGTTCGCGATTCTTCACCATAACGGCGCTCCTCGGGAAGAGGAACAAAAAAGAGGGGGATGTGGTAACTGGGAGGGAGGTTATCGGCCAGGCTGGGGGCAACGGGCCTTCAAGGGGAGGAAGGCTCTATTTTGAGATCAGAAGGGGAGGGAAAAATCTAGATCCCTTAGAGTGGCTAAAGGTTCGGTAGATCGTTGGTCCTAACAGGGGTTCCAGGAGTCATACAAACTAACCCGGACAAGCCGGAATTGGGAATTGAGGAATTGAATTTATTTCCCTAATAGAATCCTTCAATTCATCAATCTTTACCCCGTGAAATTCATGAAAATGAAGAGCGGAGCGTATTTCACTGGGGACTAAATCTTTTCACGAACAGGACTCCTCTTGGCGGAAATAATTGCGAGCATTTTGAGCACCATTCCACTTGTAAGACGCTAATTGATATTGTAAATTACTTCGATCATCTTATCTCTATTGGAAGAGATATCCGAATTGCTAGCGAAGAAGTCTACTGATACGGACAATTTTTTAGGTTGTTTTTGGTGTATGAATCAACTAAAGATCTTATGCGTAGCAGGCCTTTACAAACGGCAGGGTTTAGGGGGTCCAGCTGAGTTCCGGTGCTGGTTGTTCATTGGTAAATTGATTTGAGGAGCAAGAAAATGCCCGTTTATAAAAAGAGATTTACAATTACCGTCGTTTTGATCTCCATCTTTGTGGCCGGGGCGCTTTTTCTTAACGGAAGAGGCGGTGAGGTCAAGGCAGACACCAAGGATGTATACAAGAACATAGAGGTCTTTACGGAGGTCCTTAGGCAGATAGAAAAGAACTATGTGGATCCCCAGGATCCTCAGAAACTGATTTACGGGGCCATTAAAGGGATGGTGCGAAGCCTCGATCCCCACTCTTCTTTCTTGACAAAGGAGGAGCATCAAGAGTTGATGATGGAGACAAAGGGGAACTTTTCAGGGATCGGTATTGAAATAACGGTTAAGGACAATATCCTTACCGTGGTCTCCCCAATTGAAGACACTCCGGCCTATAAGGCAGGGGTCAAGGCAGGGGATAAGATAATCAAGGTGGAGGGCAAGTCTACCAAAGATATGACCCTGCTGGAGGCGGTCAAAAAGATCAGGGGGCCCAAGGGCACCCAGGTGAAATTGACCATTGCGCGGGAAGGTGTTCAAAAACCCCTAGATTTTTCCATCACGCGGGATGTCATCCCACTGAAAAGCGTGAGACATTACTCCTTGACCCCGGAGATCGGGTATGTCCGGATCTCCAATTTTCAAAGTAAGACGGCCAAGGATCTTTCCGCGACCCTTGAAGAGCTGGAAAGACGCGGGAAATTGAAGGGTCTCATTATAGATCTGAGAAATAATCCTGGAGGGCTCTTATCTCAGGCAATAGAGGTATCAGAACTTTTCCTGGACTCCGGCGTCATTGTCAGCACCAAAGGAAGGAACAGCTCCCAGAATATAAAGGCCACGGCCCATAAGGACGAAAAGCAAAGAGACTACCCGATCATTGTATTGGTCAATGGAGGGAGTGCCAGTGCCGCGGAAATCGTGGCCGGGGCACTTCAGGACAACAAAAGGGCTATTATTCTGGGCACGAGGACTTTCGGAAAAGGTTCTGTTCAGACAATCTTGCCTTTGTCGGATGGATCAGGGCTTCGCTTGACCACCTCTCTATACTATACCCCAAGTGGGAAATCCATACAGCTCAGCGGTATCACCCCCGATATCGATCTGGCATATGTCCCACCAAGCAAGAAAGAAAAAAAGAGTCCTCACCGTTTTTTGAGGGAAGAGGATCTAGAGGGCCATATGCCCAACGCAAAAAACGGGGCTGAAGAGACCCCTGAACATAATCGAGGGACCGAAAAGGGTATGAAGGCCAAAATGCTTGTTGAAAAAGATAACCAGGTGCGCCATGCCCTGGAGTTACTTCGGACCTGGGGCATTTTCTCGAAGATAAAGGGCGGCTCCTGATCCCTCATATCGATGTGCAAATGGACTATGTATGACGACGAAAAAGGGGAAATCTCTCCCAATCATATTGCCTGTATCACGGGGCTCTGAGGTCTTTCTGGTCCTTTAGAAATCTAGGATGAAATAAGATAGGGGCTAAATTGGAAGTTCCGTTGCTTGACCTGAAAGAGCAGTATGAAGATATCCAGGAAGAGATCTTGTTGGCCACAAAGGAGATTTTTGACTCCCAGCGGTTTATTCTTGGACCGAAGGTGGAAGAACTGGAAAAGAGGATTGCCGGTTATTGCCAGTGCGATTATGCCGTTGGGGTATCTTCGGGTACTGATGCACTGCTGATTTCCCTAATGACGGAGGGTATTGGGATCGGAGATCTGGTGGTAACAACCCCATATACCTTTTTTGCCACTGTTGGAGCGGTGGCAAGGGTGGGTGCCAGACCGGTATTTGTCGATATAGATAAGAGCACATACAATATGGATCCTGAGGGGCTTGATCTTGCACTTTCGCATGTGGATGAAGAAGAGAAATCTAGGGTTAAGGCAATCATACCCGTTCATCTGTTCGGCCAGTGTGCGGATATGGTGCGAATCTTGAAGGTAGCGGAAGGGCACGATCTTTCAGTGATTGAAGATGCTGCTCAGGCCATAGGAGCTGAATATGAATTTGCCGATGGGGAAATAAAAAGGGCTGGCTCAATGGGTCATTATGGGTGCTTTTCGTTCTACCCAACAAAAAATTTGGGGGCCTTTGGTGAAGCAGGAATGGTGACTACCAATGATAGGGTCGTCTATAATAACCTAAAAACAATGCGTAATCACGGGGATGTGGCCAGATACGACCACAGCTTCATCGGGGGGAATTTCAGACTGGATGCCCTCCAGGCAGCGATATTGCTTGTGAAGCTCAAATATCTGGATGAATGGATAAGAAAAAGAAGAGAAAATGCAAGCCTTTATTGGACGCTGTTTCGAGAGGAAGGGTTGGAATGGATCTTGTTGCCGGAAGAAATGGAAAAAAGACATGTTTACAATCAATTTGTGATCAAAATCAGAGACAGGAGGGACGAACTCAAAAAATATCTGGCTGAGAAAGGGGTTGGTTGCGAAGTCTTTTATCCTGTACCGCTCCACATGCAGGCATGTTTTGAATACCTCGGGTACAAAAGTGAAGATTTCCCGGTTTCTGTGGAAGCAGCAAAAAAGACATTGGGGCTCCCGATTTATCCGGAACTGAGGCCTGAACAGATTCATTATGTTGTGGATATGATAAGGGAATTCTTGAGGCAGAGGTAAAGGAGGTATTTTCTTTAAGACGGACCAAAATTTATCTTGACATTTTGGGTGAATGCGGATAAAAATGTATTTCATGTTTTTGGGCAAACAAATGCCTTGACATGAATGTTCGAATGACTTAATATCAATAAGTAGTTTGTTCTTTGAAAACTAAATAGTGACGCAGCGTAGGCCTCTGAGAAAAAAAAGGGTTTTACACCCTATTTGAGTTTAAGTGGAGAGTTTGATCCTGGCTCAGAACGAACGCTGGCGGCGTGCCTAACACATGCAAGTCGAACGAGAAATCCGGCACTCAGGCAACTGAGTGCTGGAGAGTAAAGTGGCGCACGGGTGAGTAACGCGTGGGTAACCTGCCCTTGAATCGGGGATACCCCCGTGAAAACGGGACCAATACCGGATATTGTCCCCGAAACCGTGGTTTCGGGAATGAAAGGTGACCTATCCATGGAAGTTGCCGTTCAGGGAGGGGCCCGCGTACCATTAGCTTGGTGGTGGGGTAATGGCCTACCAAGGCAACGATGGTTAGCTGGTCTGAGAGGATGATCAGCCACACTGGAACTGAAACACGGTCAA
>JAUUVE010000044.1 GCA_030589715.1 Desulfobacteraceae bacterium
AATTGAGGAATTAAGGAATTGAAGACAATCGCGTCAATCGAATCCCTCAATTCCTAAATCTTTACCCCGTTAAATCCGTTTTTGCATTTATTTAACCAGGGCCTGAATTCCTAAATTGATTCATAAGCGCAAAATCCAGGATATTCTGGAACATTTTCTGCTCGTTTTGAGCGCAAATTTGGTTATAAGGTACTAATGTAGGGTACGTGAAATTGTTCGGATGGTCAAATCGCTTAATACTCCGGCGGGAGTTCATTGAGCCGGGCCAGGGAAAAGACGGGGCCATCCTTACACACATATTGGTCTCCGATGTTGCAGCGGCCGCACATTCCTATACCACATTTCATCCGCATCTCCAGGGAAAAGATGATCCTCTCGGGAGGAAGCCCCAACTTCTCCAGGACGGGCTGTGTGAACCTGATCATGATTGGGGGACCGCACACGATGGCAATGGCATTGTGCGAACTGGTAATCTTCTCTTCTGTGATTGCCGGGACGAATCCCACGTTATATTTCCAGTTAGGGTCATCAGTTGCGTCCACAGTGATATGCATATCAATATCATCCCTTTGCTCCCACTGGGCAAGTTCATCCCGGTAGAGTAACATCCCCGGGCTCCTGGCGCCGTATACCACGGTGATATCTTTAAACCTGGCCCGGTTTTCCGGGTGGAGCATGTATACAATACTTGACCGCAATGTGGTAAAGGCAAAACCCCCACCGATAATTACCACATTTTTTCCCTCTATGTTTGCCCAGGGGTAAGAGTTGCCGAGCGGCCCCCGGATACCCATGATATCGCCCTCCTTCATGTTGTGGAGATGGGTGGTGACCAGCCCCACCTTGTTGACCGTGAAGGCGACGAATCCCTTCTCTGTGGGAGAAGAGGCAATACCTATGGGGATCTCCCCTTTCCCCGGAATGGAGAGCTCTGCAAACTGCCCCGGTATATAAGTGAACTTCTCTTCATCCCCAGGGTTCAGAAACACAAACCTAAAGGTCTTGAGATTCCTGTCTTCGGTCTCAGTAATAATCTCATCTATTCGAACCGGATAAGGCAGATACGGATTTTCCAATGGAGCACCCCGGTTTTGGATTGCGGATTGCGGATTGCGGATTGCGGATTTTTGGGCAATGCGCCATGCGCCATGCGCCATGCGCTATGCGCTTTGCGCTTTCAGTAGTTATTCATCATCTCGCATACCTGGCGGATATCTATGTTCACAGGGCAATACCGGACACAGCGGCCGCATCCGGAGCATTGAACGGTGCCATTGTATTTGTCAGGATAATACTTGAGCTTGTGCATAAAGCGCTGTCGCACTCTCTGAAACTTGTCTTCTCTTGGGTTGTGCCCTGAGCTGTGAAAGGTAAAGAGGGGGGACATGCAGGTATCCCAGTTTCTGATCCGGTCCCCCTCTTTTCCAAAGACCTCATCTTGTATGTCAAAACACCAGCAAGTGGGGCAGATGTAGGTACAGGCGCCGCAATTGATGCACGCAAAGGCCACTTCTTTCCAGAAGGGCGCATCGAAAAGCTCCGTTACAACCCTCTCTTTTAGCTTGTCTATCGGCACAGTGGAAGAGATTTTGTCAGAGGTCGGCTCGGCCGATTGTTCGGCATCCTTCACGAGAGACTCTGAGGCGTCCTCTCCCCCTCTTGCATGTTCTAATAGTTTTTCCCCTTTTTCTGTGAGAGCCTTTGTCAAGAAGCTATCTCCCAGGTCGAATAGGAGGACATCCAATCCGGTTTCGCTAAAGGGCCCCCCGCCCACCGAGGTGCAGAAGCATGTGGAGCAGGGCGCTTTGCAACCGAGGCCCACAAGGGTGGTAGATTCAAAACATTGGACCCACCACGGGTCCCGGTACAGAGGATTGTCAAAGTTGACCTTGACTAACTGAAAGGCATGGGCATCGCAGGGCCGAATGCCCACAATGGCCCGGGGAGAGTAATCCTTTGGCGATACTTTGAGGATGTTGACATCAGGCTCGTTTTCGTCAAGGGAGTATTCAAACATCCGCTCGGACTGGGGATACACCAGAGACTTGGGTGAAAGCCTCGTGTTCTGGTAATCGAAGTCGGGTCTTTTTCCCTCCTCCAGGATATCAAAGGTGTGGAAGTTACCGTCCTTGACCGGGACGAATACCTTATAGGTGTCTGAAAGGGCCTCTAAGGTCCTTATCCATTCTTTTTTGGTAAATACCTTGTGAATCATCAAATCCACCTTCTTCACCCCGATGTTGAAATCAATGACCGTTTTTTGACAAGTGCCAGGACCTTTTGCAACATCGGGACAAACTCAGGACCGTATGAAATCTGAATTGCTCGAGTGTCATCAGTTAATCGTTTCATCCAGAAATAATAGGCCGTTTTCTGGCGAGTGCCAGGACTTTTTGCAACATCGGGGTTCATCGAATAAAATCGTTGTAATCGTCAGTCCTGTACACATCCAGAGGTGGTCTCTTATCGAGGTGTAGCCCGGCTTCCCAGGAAAATAGGTCCAGGGCGTCTTTGTTTAACTTTCTGGTAAACTGCCTCATGGAAATACCCATCGGACAAACCCTTTCGCACGCACCGCAGTCCGTACATCTCCCTGCACAGTGGTAGGCCCTGAGAAGATGGAACGTCATGGTATCGGTGGGATCTATGCTCTTTCCCACCCATTGCGGTCGGGATTCATCCACAAAGCAGGTGGGGCAATAACATAAGGGGCAGGCATTTTTGCAGGCATAACACCTGAGGCACCTGGAAATCGTCCTGGTGAAAAACCCCCATTTCCTCTCAGGGCCCATTTCTTCGATCTTTTCCACATCCTTGAATGGATCTTGAATCTCGTGCTCCTCTATAGGCTCAGCCAGCATCTCATCATATAGTATGGGATTGTGGTGAGTGCATGTAGCACAGTTCTTTTGCAGAAAGCCCCTTTTTTCGAAGGTCTCCTCATAATCATTGCCCTTAACCCTGAATTTGTCCCCATCGTCCTTGACATCCAGTATCTCTCTATACTTGACTGCCCTCATAACTGCCCTGTGATCTATCATGCCGGTACAAGGGATTCCAACTATATGGAGCTGGTCGCGGCGGACCTGGTTCTCAATGATATGTGTCACAATGCTCCTGGAATTGCAGCCATTGGCCACGATACCTATTTTGTCTTTCCTTCCTGTGAGATAGTTGCAAAGATTGAGGCCGCAGTTGCTGTCCCAGTAAAGTAAATCTACCCCTTTAGGGTCGCTGATGAGGACCGGATGGTTCATCAAGGGAATAGTGCCCTTCTTGTAACCTATGAAGACCTCTGCCTTTCCTTCCTGAAGCAACCGTTTTGCGGTTTCTCTGATCCTTTCAGTATATTCGAGCATTATGCAACCCTTGCTCTCTCCTTTATAAGATATCTTGCCGGGCCAAGCGTCTTTACGTCCCCTGCGATCTCTCTTGCCACATCAACAAACTTGCCTGCCTCTGCCGAAGATATCCAGGAGAAGTGGAGCCTCCCGGGTTCGATCCCGATATGTTCCAGGAGACCCTTTAAGAGGGCAAATTTCCTGCGGGCATAGTAATTACCTTCCAGGTAATGGCAGTCGCCCGGGTGTCACCCCGATACCCATACTCCGTCAGATCCATGTCGAAGGGCAGCCAGAATGAGCTTTGGGCTTACACGGGCAGAGCACGGTCCCCGGATGATTCTGAAGTCGGGGGGATACTGCAGCCGGCTCACCCCGGCCAGATCGGCTGCACCGTAGCTACACCAGTTACACAAAAACGCCGTGATCTTGGGTTTCCACTCATTCATTCACATCTCCTGCTTACGGGTTACCTAACCCGAAAATCCGAAGCACGAAATCCAAAATTGTCCTTCGGACACCCCACCCTGTCAGGCGGGTCCCCACTTTCAAAACAAATGCGAAAATCAAATTTTCAAATGACCAAAACAGCGAGATTTTTCCTTAAGGAGCAGATTCAGTTTAGATCATTTGAATTTTGGAAATTTGGTCATTGTTTCGGATTTCGATATTAGGATTTCCAATTTACATTATGATTTTCATGGCATCTTCCGGGCGCGATGATGTTTCCGGCCGGGAAAAGCACAAATAACATTGCTGAGGGAGTAATTATCCCACATCTCACATCTCATTTACCATGGCCATGATCTGGTCTTCACCAAAGCCCCTGAGATTGATAGCCCCTGATCGGCAAGAGGCGACGCATAGCCCGCACCCCTTGCCCAGGGCAGGGTTTACCTCGGCCCTACCCTGAAAGGCACCATCTTCTATAACAGATGGGGCCGAATAGGGACAGACATCCGCGCAGATTCCGCAGCCGCTGCAAACAGCGGTAGTAACCTGGGCCACGTTGCCACTCATCCGTACCCTCTTTCGGGCCAATAGGGTAACAGCGCGTGATGAGGCGGCCAGGGACTGGGCCACCGACTCATCTATGGGTTTGGGGTAGGGGGCCATGCCGCACAAGAAGACACCATCCGTGGCAAATTCTGACGGGCCAAGCTTTGCGTGGGCCTCCACAAAAAACCCCTCTTCATTTATTGGGACCTTAAAGAACTGGGCCAACTTTTCATCTCTGTAGGGGATAATGGCAGAGGCCAAGGCCAAGAGGTCGGCCTTCAATAGGACCTTATCACCAAGGCTTTCATCCAGCACTTCTACTCTCAGCCCGTCTGTGAGGGGCGTTACCCGGGGCTTATGGTCGATGGAGAATCGGATAAACAGTATACCGGCCAGGCGGGCCTTTCTGTAAAGGTATTCCCGCTCGCCGTATGTCCGGATATCTCGATAAAGGATGTATACATTTATCCCTGGACTTAGCTCTTTCAAGTGGAGCGCACTTTCGATGGAATGTGTACAACAGACCTTGGAGCAGTAAGGCCTTGCAGGTTCCCTTGACCCCACACACTGGATAAAGACAGCCGTCTTTAGATCCCTCAGGGAGGGGTCATTATCCATGAACTTCTGGTCCAGCTCCAGGTGGGTTAGCACCCTGGGATCCTTCCCATAGAGGTATTCGTCCGGCCTCACCTCCACTGCCCCCGTGGCAATGATCGAGACCCCGTGCTCGACCACCTCCTTTTTGCCCCCTGAATCCAAGATCGTCCTGAAGTTACCTACAAAACCCTCCACCTGCTTCAAATCCGTATCAAGGTGTATTTCGATGTTAGGGTCCGATTCAACCGACCCGATCAAATCCCTCAGGTTCACCTGGACATCCTCTCCCTTCCAGGTCCTGAAAAGACCGAGGGCCTGGCCACCCAAGGCAGCAGACCTCTCAACAAGGGAGACTTTGTAGCCTTGTGACGAAAGGCTCCTGGCGGCCACCATCCCGGAGATCCCGCCTCCCACAACCAGGGCCTTCTGGTTTATCTCAAGTTCGGTCTCCTCAAGGGGCTCCATCAATGCCACCTTGGCGACCGCCATACGGACCAGGTCCTTGGCCTTTTCCGTGGCCATCCGGGGGTCGTCCCTGTGGACCCAGGAGTCCTGGTTTCGGATATTTGTCATCTCAAAGAGATACTTATTTAACCCGGCATTAACCAATGTCTCCTGGAAAAGGGCTTCATGGGTCTTTGGGGTACAGGCAGCGACCACAATCCTGTTTAGGTTTTTCTCCTGAATTACCTGCGCAATGGTCTCCTGGGTATCCTGGGAGCAGGTGTAGAGATTGTCCGTGACATACTCCACATAGGGAAGGGATGCGGCATACTCACGTACCCCGGGGACGTCAATCACCCCGCTGATATTTATTCCACACTGGCAGACAAAGACCCCGATACGCGGCCTCTCTCCCCTAAGGTCCCTCTCCCTGGGGGCCTCTGCTGACCGGGTCAGCGTGTTCCTGGCCTCACTCAGGAGGGCCCCGGCCTCTGCTGCCGCAGAGCTGGCCTCAATGACCGATTGGGGGATATCCTTGGCTCCTTGAAACGTGCCGCAGACGTAGATACCTTTTCTGGAAGTGGTTACAGGATGGAAGGAGGTGGTCTCACAGAACTGCCCCTCAGAGAGATCAATGTCGAGCTTCTTTGCAAGTTCTATTGTCTCAGTTGATATCTCAAGGCCCACTGAGAGTACGACCATATCAAAGGTCTCCTCAATGACATCTCCGTCTTCCCCCACGTAGGGTAGTAGCAGGTCACCGCTCTCATCTATACATTCAATGGCGGGGATTCTGGAGCGGATGAACCGGATTCCGTGTCTCTCCTGGGCCTCTTTGTAGTACCTCTCAAAGTCCTTTCCGTGGGTCCGCATATCCATGAAAAAGATGGCACAGTCAAGCTCACTGTCCGCATGCTCCTTTGCGATCACGGCCTCCTTTATGGCATACATGCAACATACTGATGAGCAGTATCCATGGTCACATCCATGCAGGTCCCTGGAGCCGACGCATTGGACCCATGCAATCTTTCCCGGTTCCTTTCCATCCGATGGCCGGAGGAGATGGCCCATTGTGGGGCCTGAGGCAGAGAGGATTCTTTCAAATTCCATTGAGGTGAGGATATCCGGGCTCTTGTTGTAGCCATATGCCCCAAGGCCGGAAGGGTCAAAGGGCTGAAAACCGGGTGCCAGAATAATTGAACCTACGTTCAAGTCTATGATCTCATCGGCCTGGGAGTGGTCAATGGCCTCCGCACCGCAGAATTCAGTGCATATCTTGCATCCCCCGGTCTTGAAGTGGATGCATTTGCTCCGGTCAATGGCAGGGGTGTTGGGTATGGCCTGGGCGTATGGCACATATATGGGTTTTCGCCCTGCAAGGCCCATATCATACTCTGATGGAATGGGCTCGACTGCGTGGCTGGTAATGTCTTCAAGCCTGATATGTCCGGTGGGGCAGACAGAGGCGCAGGCACCGCAGGCCATGCAGAGATCGGTCTGGAGGTGGAATGGGGTATCCACCCTGAGATCCACCCCCCTCCCGACGAGGCTGATGGCACTACTCCCCATTCTTTCGCAGATCCGCACACAGAGCCCACAGAGGATGCAATCATCGTCCTCCTTTTCAAAGCGCGGTTCCTTGATGTCATATTTCGCAGCCAATTCCCTGACTACAGGCACGTCCGGGCAGCGAGCCAGCAGCAATTCAACGATGAGTTTGCGTCCCTGGCGGACCGTCTCGGAATCGGTAAAGACCTCCATCCCTTCCCATATGGGGTAGTTGCAGGCGGTGACAAGACGGGTCCTCCGCCCGTCGAAAACCTCAACTGTACATAGGCGGCACATGCCGACAGGCTCTAAGGCCTCATGGTGGCACAAGGTTGGGATCTCCACGCCACACCTTCTGGCAACCTGAAGGAGATATTCCCCCGCTTCTCCCTGAACCTCCTTGCCATTGAGCTTACAAGTAATCATAGGTGTCGTCCATGTATCCTATTCAAATCCTAGGGTAGTGCTATTAGCGAATTTCAAATCGCTGGCTATTCAGGAAACTTGCAACCTGCAACCAAGATCTTTTGCCGCCGGAGTAACTGAGATCCAGGCAATGAATTTTTGAGAATTCACCATCCTTGATCCGTAAGTTCTTAATAAGTTCGGGCGCCGTGGAGTTCAGCTGTTTCTCTCCGGCGCTCTCTAAACCAGTCGTCGTAGCGTGGCTTCAAGAAACACCCGAACCCCACTCCAGAAATCCTATTATTTCTCCCGGACTTATTGAGAAGTTACCTTGATCCCTCTGTAAATCATACGATGAGAACGGCTTCAAATTTGCAGGCATCGTAACATATTCCGCATTTGATGCACTTTTCCTGGTCCAGCTGGTGGGGTTGCCTCTTTTCCCCGGTTATGGCCTCTTGAGGACATTTAAGGGCGCAAAGGCGGCAACCGGTGCAGGCCCCATCGTCAATACGGTAATGGAAAAGGGGCTTGCATACACCCGCAGGGCACTTCTTGTCTCTTATGGGGGTCTCATATTCATCACGAAAATAGCGTATGGTCGTGAGCACCGGATTGGGGGCAGAGGTCCCCAGCCCACACAGGGAAAACCCCTGGACCATCTTGCCCAACTCCTCAAGGAGCTGGATATCCCGTTCCCGGCCATTGCCTTGGCAGATACGGGTGAGGATCTCCAACATCTGTTTTATCCCTTCCCGGCAGGGATTACACTGACCGCAGGATTCCTCTTTGAGGAAATCCAGGAAATAGCGGGCCATATCCACCATGCAGGTATCCTGGTCCATCACAATCATCCCACCCGACCCCATGATAGACCCCACCTTTGCCAGTTCGTCAAAATCAACCCCTGTATCCAAGAACTGCTCCGGAATACATCCGCCAGAAGGGCCTCCGGTCTGGACCGCCTTAAATTTTTTCTTTTTTGGGATACCTCCTCCGCTGTCAAAGATGATGGTGCGCAGGGTGGTGCCCATGGGGACCTCTACAAGGCCTGTGTTGACCACCTTTCCTACCAGTGAGAATATCTTGGTCCCCTTGCTGCCCTGGGTGCCGATGGAGGAAAACCAGTCAGCTCCGTTGTTAATTATCACCGGCACATTGGCCCAGGTCTCAACATTGTTTAGATTTGAGGGGCCTTGGTGGAATCCCCTCTCCACGGTATGGATATATTTTGCCCTGGGTCTTCCCGGCCTGCCTTCCAGAGAGGCCATCAGGGCCGTGGACTCACCACACACAAAGGCCCCTCCGCCACGGCTGACATGGATTTCAAAATCGAACCCAGAGCCAAGGATATCCTTGCCCAAAAGACCCAGCCCTTTTGCCCTCTCCAGGGCAATGGAGAGGTTCTTTACCGCCAGGGGATATTCGTGCCGCACATAAACAAATCCCTCATGAGACCCAATGGCAACCGCACCAATGGTCATTCCCTCTATGATACTGTGGGGGTTCCCCTCCAAGAGGCTTCGGTCCATATATGCCCCGGGGTCACCTTCATCCGCATTGCAGATGGTGTATCTCTTGCCTTCGTGCCGGCGGCATGATTCCCACTTGACACCCGTTGGGAATCCTCCACCTCCCCGGCCCCTTAGGGCGGATTTCTTTACCTCCTCTATGATCTCTCCGGGGGTCATATCAAACAGGGCCTTTTCAAGGGCCTTGTAACCACCCACCGCGATGTAGTCCTCTATGCTGGTGGGATCTATTATGCCATTGTTGCCGAAGATGACCCTTTGCTGGAGCCTGTAAAACGGGATATCCTTTTCGTGAATAATTTTCTTCTTTGTGGCGGGGTCTTTGAAGAGCAACGAGTTTACCAGTTCTCCACCCTTTATGGTCCTTTCGACTATTTCAGGGATATGCTCCTCTTTGACCTGCGCATAAAAAATCCCTTCCGGGTGGAGCACCATTATCGGGCCTTTCTCGCAAAACCCGTGACAGCCCGTAAGCTTTACCTCCACCTCATCTTGTATACCCTGCCGTGCCAGTTCCTGAACCAGTGCTTCATGTACCCTTGCTGTTCCGTAAGCCCCGCATCCCGAACCCGAACAGAGTGAAATCAATTTTTTCTTGTTTAATTGAAACTGCTCCCGGAGAGAGTCTCTCAGGCCCTCAAGTGCCGCTTCATTTTCCAGTCCGGTCATACTCAGAAACAACCCCCGACTATCCCTCCTGTTGTAAGACGTCCTCTGCATATTCTTCAATCAGTCTCACGGCACCGGAACGATCAAGCCCACCGTGGGTCTCTTGGTTAACCGTAATTACAGGGCCCGTGGCGCAACATCCAACACAGCGCACTGTCTCCAGGGTGAAGGAAAGGTCATCTGTGGTTTCCCCCGCCTTGATCTTGAGCTTATCTTCCAGGGCATCCATGACCCTTTCCGCCCCCCGCACATGGCATGCGGTTCCCGTGCAGACATTGACAACAAATCTCCCCCTGGGCTCCAGGCTTATGGTCTTGTAGAAGGTGGCCACGCTGTAGATAAGGCTCTCTTTGACCCCCAGCTTTTCCACCAGGAAGGGGACAACCTGGGGGGGCACGTAGTTATAGCTATCGCTGATATCTTGCATTATCATCAGCAGGGCCTCATGGCCCGCCTCATATCTTCGGATTATCTTTTCGATCTCTTCCCAGTCAATCTTTACCACTTCTTGCTCTGCCTTTTTGTGCTTTTGGGCCGGTTGCTCAGGAAAAGGTGAACTTCCCTCATTCATCTCCTTATCCCATCATATGGACACGGGTTGTGGTATCAGGTATGCCTGATTGTGATTTGGCGGTAGAAGCCAACTGATTTGTGACAGGGCAGATTTCAATACAGCTTCCGCATCCGGTACACCGGTTCATATCGATACTGCGTGCCCGTTTTTTGACTCTTACCTTGAAGTTCCCAGCCGAGCCTTTAACGGATTCAAGATCCGCATATGTGATGAGTTCGATATTCAAATGCCGGCCGACCTCGACCAGTTTGGGAGATATGATTCACATGGCACAATCATTTGTGGGAAAGGTCTTGTCTAATTGGGCCATGGCCCCTCCTATGGAGGGACTTTTCTCCAACAGGTAGACGTAATACCCGGAATTGGCCAGGTCGAGGGCCGATTGCATTCCGGCGATACCACCCCCTACAACCAATACAGATCCCTTTATCTCGCTAGGCATGGATTCCCCCCTCGATGATTTTTGGTCTCAAGGTATTCCCACAATAACGACGATTTTGCAACAGGTTAATCTTGGTGGTCTCGTAAAAAGTCAGAAAAGCGACCTTTTTACGAGGGTGTTTTGTGTTTGGTGTTTTGTGATCTAACGAGCTGGTATCAGCAGATATTTC
>JAUUVE010000234.1 GCA_030589715.1 Desulfobacteraceae bacterium
AGGGCTAACCAACGGGCAGATTGGGGTGATATTTGGTGGTTTGAGCTATTCAGCCGTTGCGAAGATCCACAAAAGGTTTTCAGAGAAGATTGACAAAGACCGGTCACTCAAAAAAAGGTTAACAGCCCTGTTAAATGAAATTTCCAATGTCAAGGGCTGACCCCTTCGCTCACATCCTCTTCTTGCAAACTGGATCAAGATTTCTTTTGCCACGACCTAGTGGGTCGTGTATAGTTACCGACTTGGCCAGCCGGGCAGCTATGCCTTTTCCACCATTGCACTTCAAGAAGCAGGCAAGATGACACGTTCCAGCTCTTATTTGATGGAAAGCTTGGATGAGGCTATTCGCCTCGAGCTTAAGACCGACCCTGAGGCGCTTCGGAAACAGGCCATGTGGTGCGGCTTAAGACCTGGCCTTCGGGTCCTTGATGTGGGGTGCGGCCCCGGCAAGACAAGCTCGATCCTCCATGAAATGGTCCAGCCAGGTGGCGAACTGGTGGGACTGGACTTCTCAGAGCAAAGGATCGGGTACGCAAGAGAGCACTATGGCCAGAAATCAGGTATTGAATTTCAGGTTCGTGATTTCACATCACCGCTGGATGGGCTGGGACATTTTGACCTTATTTGGGTCCGCTTCATATTGGAGTACCATCGGGTGGAAAGCCCTACAATTGTAAAGAACCTGACAACTTGTCTGAAACCAGGTGGTACGTTATCTCTACTGGACCTTGACCACAATTGCCTAAACCACTACGAACTCCCGGCCGCTATGGAACCAATTCTGTTTGAGGTCATGGGCACACTGGAAAAGAAGTATAACTTTGATCCGTATGCAGGCAGAAAACTCTATGCCTATTTATATGATTTGGGGTATGAGGATATCCAGGTGGAGCTGATTGCACACCACCTTATTTATGGAGAGCTTAGGGACGTGGACGCCTATAACTGGCTAAAAAAGGTAGAGGTGGTCTCAACCAAGGCTCAGCAGATCTTCGAAGGGTACCCCGGAGGTCGGGATAAGTTCCTTTCAGATTTTGTCACTTTTCTTAATCACCCCAGGAGATTTACGTACACACCTTTGATCCTTTGCAAGGGCCTCAAGCCTGTTTCAGTCTGAGCGATTATCCCCTTCAAATGACCTATCTATTGGTCGGCAAACTGGTTGGATATTTCTATAAACCTCTCCTCGCAGGACAAAAAGGCATCTATTACCATCGGATCGAAATGTTTACCCCTCTCTTCAACTATCATAACTTTGACCATATCATGGGGGTAGGCGTTCTTGTAAACCCTTTTGGTGACAAGTGCATCATACACATCTGATAAGGCCACAATACGGGCAGAGAGAGGGATCTCATCTCCTTTGAGGCCGTTGGGGTATCCGGTACCGTCAAATTTCTCGTGATGTGAGAGGGCGATTTCAGCGCTCATCCGCAAATAATCCGCCTTGGGATATCTCTTTAGGGCCTCACTGATCGTCTCATATGCGATCTTGCAATGGGTCTTCATGATCTCAAAATCTTTGTCGTCATATTGTCCGGGCTTTAGCAATACAAGGTCCGGGATACCTATCTTTCCGATATCATGCAGGGGGCTGGTAAGAAAAACGTTTTCTATAAACAGTTTATCTACCTCTAAAGGAAGATCATCCGAGTTTGCAATAGCCTCTGCCAGTGTCTTGCAGTAATAGCGTATGCGCTCCAGGTGATTACCCGTTTCCGGGTCACGTGACTCTGCCAGTTTGGCCATGGAAAATATGACTATATCCCTGGTCACGTAACCCAGTATCCTTTCTCCCGCCTTTATCCTTACTGCCAGTTCCTCCTGTACAAAGGGCTTTGTAATGAAATCGTCGGCCCCGGCATCCATGCCCGAAACAATATCATGGACTTCATTTCTTGAGGTTACGATTATGATGAAGGTATACTGGCTTCCTTCAGCCTCTCTAATCTTCCTGCAGAGCTCCAGACCATCCATTCCGGGCATTATCCAGTCGGTGATCACGATCTTGGGCATCTCATTTTTCCAGATTTTCCAACCCGCTATCCCATCTTCAGCTACAAGTGTCTCGTAGCCTAAGCCCCGGATGAGTATTTCCAACTTCTTGCGGCTCACAAGCTCATCATCCACAACAAGAATCTTCATAGGAGATGTATCTTTATCTTTTTGTGACACCTGTCTCATTCTTGACATAATCCTCTAAGCGGTGAAATTCCCTTTCAAATCTTTCAAGGACTTCAAGGCCCTTCTCCAGGGCACCTGATTTTCCTGCCTGTTCAAGGTCCAGGGCCAGTCTGGAGAGCTCATTGGCCACCAGATTTGCCGCCCCGCCCTGGATCGAATGGGCCTCTTTCCAGAGCACCTCGACATCTTTACTCCTTATGGCCTCTTGCATGGTTTTGATCTGGACCCTAACAGTCTCCAAAAACCCCCCCAGGATCTCCATCAGCACCTCTCTGTGGCCTTTGAATTCCCCGAGGGCCTTTTGAAAATTCATGGGGGCAACACATTTCAATTGACTATTGTCTATTGACGATTGACGAGTGATGGTTGAGGGTTGTTTTGGGTCGCCATTTCCCATTTCCCAATCTTCAATCTTCAATCGACAATCATCAATCCTCTTGGTCCACTTTCTCACCATTGCCAGTAGTTCCTTTCTACCCAAAGGCTTGGTGATATAATCGTCCATGCCCACATTCAGACATGTTTCCTTGTAACCTGCTACTGCATGACCAGTCACGGCGATGATAGGTACTCTTTCTTTTTCAGCTAAACCACATTTGCCTCCCACTTTCTTGGGATCATTTTCCAGGGTCCTGATTGCCTTGGTGGCCTCATACCCATCCATCATAGGCATTTGAATGTCCATTAGGATGAGATCGTAATCTTTCTCCTTATATGCCTCCACTGCCTGCTGGCCATTTTCCGCCAGGTCCACCTGATATCCGGCTTCACGCAGATGAATCAGGGCCACCTGCTGATTAGCAGGGTAATCCTCAGCCAACAGGATGTGGACCTTTTTCTCCTTTTCCGGCTCCATCGCCTCTTCTGCCGTCAGCTTCGGGGGTGCCCCCATCTCTTCCTTTTTGAAAAGACCGAGGGCCGGAACAATTGCGCTAAAAAGGTCATCCCGTTTGACCGGTTTGGTAAGATAGCCGTCAATCTCTAAATCTCTCAAACCTTCTTCGGCTCTTATCCTGGCACCAGAAGTTAAGAGTATAATCGGAATCCCTTTTAGGGCCTCCTTCATCCTGATCTCCCTCACAAGCTCAAGCCCGTTCATCTCGGGCATCTGTATATCCGTCAAAATCAGATTGAAAGATTCCTTGGTTAAAACAGAGTCCTGTAAGACAGACATTGCCTCTTTAGCGCTGCCGACCTCCACAGGCACACAGCCCCATGATCTCAAATACTCTCCCAAAATGAACCGGTTGGTCTGGTTGTCATCTACCACGAGCACCTTTAGGTCACTCAAATTAAGGTCTTTTTCGTCGAGAGCGGCTTCTTGGGGCTTCTGCTTGGTGAGGACTACAGTAAACCAAAAGGTGCTTCCTTTACCTTCCTCACTCTCCAGACCTATTTCCCCTCCCATTAGTTCTGTCAATTCTTTGGCTATACTGGTCCCCAACCCGGTTCCACCATATTTCCTGCTGGTTGAGTCGTCTGCCTGGGTAAAGCTATCGAAAATTCTTGGCTGCTTCTCCCGCGGTACCCCTATGCCTGTGTCCGTGACCGAGAAACGGACCTTGCCCCTTTCTCCCAGGTCTGCCGCCATCTCCCCTTTTATATATACCTCTCCTTGGTGGGTAAATTTAACGGCATTCCCGGCAAGGTTTACCAGTATCTGTTTCAGCCTGCCTGGGTCCCCGACCAAATCAGATGGGATCTCGGGTGACAAAAAGTACATGAATTCCAGACCCTTCTGATTTGCCCTGGGTGCTATACTGTTCGCTAAATCCTCCGTGACCGTCCGTAGACTGAAGGGGATTTCTTCAAGTTCAAACATTCCGGCTTCTATCTTGGAGAAATCCAGGATATCATTAATAATGTTGAGCAGAGAGTTGGATTCTATGCGAATCGTATTAAAGATCTCCTTCTGTCTCTCATCGAGCTCAGTGTCCATGACCAATTCTGTCATACCGATGATTCCATTTAGAGGAGTCCTTATGTCATGGCTCATGTTTGCCAGGAAGATACTCTTTGCGCGGTTGGCGGTCTCGGCGGCTATCTTGGCCTGTCGCATTGCTTCAGCCTTTTTCTTTTCGGTTACATCCCTAACGACACCCCGGAATCCGATGGGGCTACCTTCCAGGTCGCGCATCAATGAGGCAGAAATCTCGAGACTCCTGGTGCCCCCGTCTTTCCTGATGATTTTGTAGTCCATGACTTCTACAGGTTTTCCGGTGCGATATATCTGATTGAATAGCTGATACATCTTCCGCGAGGCTTCCAGATCTGTGTAGCTACGGTTATTCATCCCCATCAGCTCATGGTGAGAATATCCGAATATGTTGCATAGGGAATCATTAAGAAAAGTAAAGTTTCCCGCCAGATCAATC
>JAUUVE010000315.1 GCA_030589715.1 Desulfobacteraceae bacterium
ACGTGGAAGGCTGGGTTAATATCCTCAGTGTGAGCCAGGCATTGCGTATGGCCGATAAGGCCGGCAAGCTGAATCCGGTGGGAATACGCGAGGCATTTGAGCAGTTCAAGGATTTCAAGACAGGGGGCCTGGCTCCTCCCCTCACCTTTACCAAGACGGATCACAGGGCAAGCATGGCCGCCAAGATCTATGAGATCAAGAATGATAAGATCGTACCTATCACCAACTGGGTAGACGTGCCAAGAGATAAGGAGTATTTTGGCAAGTGATGACATTGACGATTGACGATTGAAGATTGTTTCAATCGTCAATCGAAATAGGGAAAATATGCTCAAATTGAATCTGCCTAAGCGCTTCAATGCGGCCCAATACCTTGTTGACCGCAATGTGGAAGAGGGGCGCGGGGAAAGGCCTGCCATTTTTTTTGAGGATCAGACCTATAACTATCACCAGGTCCTTGAGAAGGTGAACAGGTCTGCCAATATGCTCAAAAACTTAGGCGTTGAAATGGAAAACAGGGTCATGCTCCTGCTCCGCGACTCCCCTGAAATGATCTTCTCCTTTTTTGGAGCCATCAAGTTAGGGGCCGTGCCCATCCCGACCAATATCTTGATGAAATCCCAGGATTTCCTCCATGTGATGAACGACAGCCGTGCCAAGGTGTTGATCGTGGATTCGGTCTTCCTGCCGGAGATTGAGAAGATCCTTGATCAAGCCGCCTTTTACAGGAAAATCGTTGTAATCGGAGGGGAAGATCATGGCCAGCTCCCATTTGATCAGCTCATGACCCAGGCATCCAGCCAGTTTGATGCGGCAGACACAACGCCTGACGACGTGGCTTTCTGGCTTTACAGTGGAAGAAATCCGGAAATGCTCATGGGGGCCGTCCATCACCACAGCCATATGGTTTACTGCACCGAAGCCTATGCTAAGGGCATACTCAACATGAACGAAGAGGATCGGGTGTTGGGGTCGTTTCTTTTCTTTGCCTATGGTCTGGGGAACAGCGTATATTTCCCCTTTTCAGTTGGGGCCTCAACCGCCCTTTTTAATCATCGGCCCACGCCGGATCTGGTTTATGAAGATTTGATGAAGTACCGACCCACCCTGTTCTTTTCCGTGCCAACCCTTTTAGGTGCCCTTGCCGACTATAAGAAAACCTGCCGCAGGGAAGGCAAAGATCTGCCACCTGTTGATGGTCTCAGGGCATGTATATCATCGGCTGAAATCCTGTCCCCTGAGATCTATCACCGTTTTAAGGAGGAATTCGGCGTGGAGGTCTTGGATGGCACCGGGTCCACGGAGATTTGCCATATCTTTCTTTCCAATCGTTTTGGGGAGGTCAGACCAGGCAGCACCGGAAAAGTGGTCCCCGGTTACAACACCCGGCTCATAGACGAGGATGGAGATCCTGTTTCCCCAGGCCAGATAGGCCATCTTCTGATAAGCGGGGGTTCTATCGCTTCTGCCTACTGGAACATGAGGGAAGAGACAAGGGACAATATGTTAGGTGAATGGTTTGTCACAGGGGATCGGTACTTGGAGGATGAGGATGGGTTTTATTATTTCCGGGGCAGAAGCGATGATATGCTGCGTGTAGGGGGCAAATGGGTGGCCCCCCAGGAGGTTGAAAACACGCTCAACCAACATCCTGCAGTGGCGGAGAGCGCTGTGGTGGGTTCCCAGGATAAAGATGATCTTATTAAACCCTATGCCTTTGTGGTATTGAAGCCTGACCATACTCCCTCTGAGCAGTTGGAAGAGGAAATCAAGGAGTTCGTTAAGGAGAGGATCGCCGTATACAAGTATCCCCGCTGGGTTGAGTTCATCCATGAGATGCCCAAGACGCCCGGGGGAAAGTTGCAGCGTTTTGTCCTGCAGGAAAGGATAAAGGGATTGAAGATTGAAGATTGAAGATTTAATGAATTCTCCCTGTTTTCACATATTAGCGTAACCGAAATGGCTAAGTGTTAGAGCTTCTGTTAATTGCCAATATTCAATATTCAATAATAATATTCCATGGTGTCTTTCAGAGAGGCGATTGTATGTCGGAAAACGTCAAACAAACCGGGCATGTCATGCTCAATGTCAACAATATCGAAGTGATCTATGACGACGTGATCCTGGTGCTTAAAGGCCTTTCCTTAGAGGTGAAGGAAGGACAGATTGTTGCCCTCTTGGGGGCAAACGGGGCAGGCAAAACCACCACCCTGAAAGCCATCTCTGGCCTGCTCAAGGAGGAGGAAGGAGAGGTGACCGACGGCACCATAGAATTCATGGGACAGCGCATAAATGAGAAAGAAGCAGAAGAGATCGTCCGGCTCGGCATCTTCCAGGTCATGGAGGGGAGATGCGTCTTCGAAAATCTGACCGCTTATGAAAATCTGATGGCTGCCACCCGAACCCGTCGTAATCGGAGGGAAATCCGCGAACGCTTTGATACGGTGCTCCATTATTTCCCAATCCTCAAGACACGACAAAACGTGTTAGCCGGATACCTCTCCGGAGGTGAACAACAGATGCTCGTTATCGGCAGGGCAATGATGGCGCGTACACGCCTGATGATGCTGGATGAGCCATCACTGGGCCTGAGTCCCATCTTAGTGGTTGAGATCTTTAAAATTATCAGACAGCTTAATGAAGAACAAGAAATTACGATTTTGTTAGTGGAGCAAAACGCCCATCTGGCACTTTCAATCGCTGAACATGGCTATGTAATGGAAAACGGAAAGATCGTCCTGGACGACTCCGTGGATAAACTGAGAGAAAACGAGGACATCAAGACATTCTACCTGGGGCTCACCGAAATGGGTACCAAGAGGAGCTATCGGGGCGCCAAATTCTATAAGCGGAGGAAACGGTGGTTGACTTAGGGCTCCAGCATTCCATATGGACGGTTCAACCCGGGTGAAACCAGGCAGGGTCGTTTGAGACAGAGGTTCAGACAGGTCCAATGAAGGAGGAGAGGGTATGGCCAAAATAGGAATATTGGGATGTGAAAGCACCACCCATGGGATGAACTGCGTCATGGTCGGCTGCCTGGGAAATTTGCGGGGCCGAGAGGGATCCTTCAAGGATTATCCCGAAGAGGACCCTCTGGATCTTGTGGGGATTATCCATTGCGGGGGATGCCCCACGGCCGTTGGTAGCGAAGGCATCTGGAGGAAGGTCCAGGCCCTGGTGGAATACGGTATTGACGCTTTGCACTTGACCTCCTGCCTCGTTCATCTTTGCCCTTTCAAGGATGCATACCTAGAAACCATCCACAGAGAATATCCCGAGCTTAAGATTGTAGAAGGGACCCACCCGTTTCATGACCTGGACGCATTGAAGACCGGGATCAAGGAATTGGTCTCTCAGCGGGTAGTGACTCCCCAGACCATGAACGATCTAATCTTCAAGCGGATAAAGATCCAGTCTCCATCCGACGATAAAGACTGAGATGGCCATAAAATACAAACCAAAAGACCTCCTTAGGCCCCCAACAGGAGGGGACCCCTAGCCCTGACGCGCCCTTATGGCCTCCTTGAGTGCCTTTTGATCCACGGGCGGGGGCATGACTCCCGTCCTTTCCTTCAGCCCAATTGCCTCTGATGGACATCCGGTGGCACAGACCCCGCACCCGATACAGCGATCCAGATCGACGACCGGCACATCTTTATCACCCGAGG
>JAUUVE010000184.1 GCA_030589715.1 Desulfobacteraceae bacterium
GGGTGTCCTGCCCGATGCATCAGGGCCTTGCTGATGGGACAGGTCACCATGGCCCCAAGCTCCCCCCCCTGGCTCATTTCCACGGCCCGGATGACATATTCCACCATTGCCCTGCCACCCTCAACTGTGGGCCTCCCGGGCTGGATATCCCTGTTTCTCAGCCCAGACAGGGAAATCAGGTCTATCTTTTCCGGGGTGGAACTGGCCTCGGAGGGGGTCGGGATGACATCTAATGAGATCTTCTCCGGAGCCCTTCCAATCGTCGAAGACAGGATCTCCTTATCTCCCAAGACCACCGGCCTGCAAGACTCATAAATACTGCTGTCAGCCAGCGCCTTGACAATAATCTCCGGCCCTACACCTGCAGGATCCCCCATGGTGATCCCTATTAGTGGAAGATCTGTCAAAACCAACACCTCACCGATCAGATTACCTCGGCAATTGTCCTTTCATCAGGCCACCATGCCAATGACAGACACTTATCGTTCCTCTTAGTATCCCTTTTGATATAGTTCCGTTTTATAGCCCACAAACACACCTGAGTCCAATCTTTTCCATTTACCCCGATGTTGCAAAAAGTCCTGGCGATTGGCAGAAAACGCTCTGCTATTACAGCATGAGATGACAAATTGATAACGCTCTAGGAATTTACATATCATGCAGTCCTGAATTTGCATCATTTGCCAACTCCCAGGCTTGTATGATAGTATTTTCCGTGAATTCGGGGGCCTTTCAATGCAACATCGGGGTTTACACTGCGGGCCTTTTTGAAATATAATCCTCAGGACTCAAGATGGCGTGATAATGCCTTAGCCCCCGGCAATCGACCCTATCGCGTCTTGGCTGAAAGGAGCATGAGATGAGAAACTATCGCAAGGAATTGTGGTTCAATGTACCCACCAGACGGGCCTTCATCAATATTACCCCTCAGGTGGAGGAATGTCTGAGGGAAAGTGAAATTAAAGAAGGTCTGGTCCTCTGCAACGCAATGCATATTACCGCATCTGTCTTTATCAACGACGATGAATCCGGCCTTCATCATGACTATGAGCTCTGGCTTGAAAAACTGGCACCTCACGAACCTGTATCTCAGTATAGACACAATGTTGGTGAAGATAATGCTGACGCCCACATGAAAAGGCAGATCATGGGCAGGGAGGTAGTCGTTGCCATCACGGGTGGGAAATTGGATTTTGGTACCTGGGAGCAGATCTTTTACGGCGAGTTCGACGGCCGGAGGAAAAAAAGGATCCTGGTTAAGATCATCGGAGAATAAAGAACCACTCGATTGATCAAATCAGAAACAGGCTAAGGGTAATGATAACATAAAGGAATTAAACGTAGAAATAAGGAGTGAACGATGAGTTCTATGAATATTGATCACGAAAAGTGCAATCAGGACGGTATCTGCGTGGCCGAATGTCCCGCACGGATCATCCGGATGGACTCTAAGGAGGACTATCCGAGCCCAACGCCGGACTTTAATGATGTCTGCTTGAAATGCGGCCATTGCGTAACGGTCTGCCCTGCGGGGGCACTGACCCTGGATTGGCTCAGCGCCGAAGATTGTAAGCCCATCAAGCCGGAATTGGCTGTGACACCGGAACAGGCTGAACAGTTTTTGTGTGGACGACGCTCCATCCGGGCCTTCAAGGAAAAGACGGTGTCACAAACCGTATTAGAAAAGCTCCTGGAAGTAGCCTGTTCCGCCCCGTCGGCCAAGAACCAGCAACCCTGGCACTGGGTAGTGGTGCAGGAACCTGCGGAGGTTCGACGATTGGCCGCTATGGTTATCAACTGGATGCGCAAGGTAATCCAGAGCAACCCGGAAGCAGCGGAATCAATGGGGTTAATAAGGGCTGTGGCTTCTTGGGATGAAGGCTGTGAGCGCATTTGCCGAGGTGCACCTCATATCATAGTCGCTCATGCCGACAAGGACTGGGGCTTCGGCGCGGAGGATTGTGCGTTGGCTCTCAGCCTCCTTGATTTGTACGCGACAAGCATAGGCCTGGGAGCCTGTTGGGGTGGCTATTTTTACAAAGCGATAAATGCATACCCCCCTTTGTTTGAGGCCTTGGGTCTGCCTTCTGATCACCTTGCCTTTGGGGCGATCATGGTAGGTTACCCCAAATACAAATACAAATTCATTCCTGTCCGTAATCGGCCTCGCGTGACCTGGAAATAATTCATAGTATACAATCTTTTCCACCAAGAGGATTCCTGTTGCCCTTCGATAAACCTCTCTTGATTCTTGCTGGAATGTCACCTTTCCAGGCAGGTGATGGGTTACCACGCCTTGAGTTCGACGGAGGTCGAGTCTTTGATGATCTCACCTTCCTCTGCGTTTACAGCCTGTACAAACTGCTGTGCCCACTCCTCTATGACCGCTTTCACGTGCGAGTACCACGTCAAATCCTTGATATTCAGGAGGCTCTCCTTGCCCCCTCCTTTGTGCGGACCTTAACCTGCATTGAACGCCCGCCAGGACTTATGGCAGGACTTACTGAAAAGACCTTTCCGCTGACTGCGCCACCCTGAGGCAGATTATCAGGTTCCAGGTCCGAGGAGGAGAGAGTTCGGTTCGGTGAGGTCATGACAATTGCGGGCTGTCCGGGCCTGATAAGAACACCCTCAAATGGTGGAAGCTCCATGGTTATCTCGAATTGACCGGGATCGATAATGACCATGGGGATCGTTTTGAGGGCAGCCTCCTCGCTACTGGTATTGACTAGGTTGGGAGCAAAATAGTCACCTTTTTTGATGTTCACATAGGTGAGTATGCCGTCGAAGGGTGCATAGATGCTGCTCCGCTCAAGGGGAGTCGAGACTGCACAACACGTGCTTGAGCAGCAGCGACCCCAGAAAGGGCGGCTTCCAGACCGGCCCGAGTGGATGCCACTGCACTTTCGGCGGTTTTTAGACGTGTGCGGGAGACATCAAGTTTATGCTTTGAAATGGCCTTCAGCCTAAAGAGCTTTTTGTTGCGCCTGAAAGTGTCCTCGGCAAGCTTTTGCTGTGCCTCCGCCTGTCTTAATCGAGCCCGGGCCGCATTTACCTGTTGCTTGGCTTCCGCCAGGCTGGACCTGGTCACCTTTGACTGTTCGATATAATCCCGCTTGTCCAGAGATGCCAGGAGCTCTCCAAGCTTTTCACCTTTTCGGGGACCACGCACCTTATCGCCTTCGCGCACGGTCTGACCGTCTTTTTTCACTTTTACGTAAGTGACCTTACCCTGTTTCTCAAAGACAAGGAAATCACGCCGCACGGCCCTGGCAGTGCCCTCACCAAAGACAAAGGCCTGGATGGGGCCTATGTTGGCCCGAACACAACGGACGGGAAGAGGGAGGCGTTTAGTTACAGTGAGGGCGGCCTTTTCCTCTGCACGATCTTTGACCCGCTTTATTGCCAGCCCGCTGACTGCAACAACCAGTAACAACAAAGGGATCAGGAATAATGCCTTTCGTTTGATCGATTTGGCCATGTGGGGATCCTCTCTATTCTCTATCCCTCTCTATCCCACTGCAATCACCCTTCCAGATCACCCGAACTATCTTATTGTCCTTGTTTACCTCAAAGTAGGTGATGCAATAGTCCATAGAGGGATAATAGCGTCCTATGACGTCTCCAATTATTTCAGGTCGGTCTTTTCGGGGGTCAATGCGTGGAGGGGACTCTATTAGTGCGGAATGGGCGAGGGGATTGAGGGTATATTCATCTTTGGTCTCCACATATACAAGTACTTCCCCTTTATTGGGCGCCTCAAAGGTCCTGCCGGGCTGGCCCCATTGATCAATCAGATCACTGCTGTCATGACCCACATAGATTTGGCATAGCTGGGTATATCCCTTGCTGGTAGGCAAAGTGTAGTTCCCGCAACCCCTGGACACTAGCACGATAAGTATAAGAAAAAAGGGTAGTAATATCTTTATATATTTCATGTTTTTCTCCTTCTGATCCTCCCTTTCATTGATGAACATCCTGCACCCGGCCACCTATATATCGGCCCCTATGGCATATACTTTGAGATCCTCAAAACATCTCCCTGATATATAAAAAGAGCATGACACCGGACAGGGCCAGCTTTAGCCCGGTACTAAGCATGTTTCCCACAAAGACACCGCAACTCACCCTAAGAGCACTTTTTCCCCGCCGCCCTGCCAACAGCTCACCGGCAAAGGCCCCCAAAAAAGCCCCGATGACCATCCCCCACGGTGGGAAAAGGAACAGCCCAATCACCATTCCCGCAATAGAAACCCACAGGCTCAATCTTGATGCCCCATACCTCTTTGCACTGATAGCAGGGATCAAGTAGTCAGAAATGCTCACCAATATAGTCAGGCCTGCCATTATAATCAAGAAGGTGGAACTGAATGGTTCCCAATCTTTGGCCCAGGAGAGGATAATTAGCGCCAAATAGCCGAGAGGGGGCCCAGGGATGACAGGGAAAATGCAACCAAAGACACCGGCCAGTGCAAGGAGTAATCCAAGGATTATCAATAAGACCGTCAATGTCCTGCACCTATTGGACTATCCAGATCCGCCGTGGTAGAATCCTGTAGCTCAACCGAGGGGCTTGAAGCAAAGGATCAAGGCCCCAAGGACCTGGTTCAACTACACAGTCACATATTCAAGGTTTGTCTATACATCGAAGCAATGGGGTTTGCAAGGGCATTTACTCCGTTAGGAGAACCAGCTATCTATAGCGGGGGGATATCAAAAATAAAGTCTTGTTCCTTTGGGCTCCTTTGAGTAGCATGAAGTGTTGAATATGGCATCCCTTACCCTTAGGGCGATCACCAAGAGTTTTGGCAAGATAACCGCCCTATCCGGCGTGGATCTTCACGTGGAGGACGGCGAGTTCTGTGTCCTGCTTGGGCCTTCTGGCTGCGGAAAGAGCACTCTTCTCAATATCATTGCCGGTCTGATCTTGCAAGACGAAGGTACCGTGCTGCTGGACGGCGAACCCGTGGATCGACTTGCCCCCCGAGACAGGGATGTGGCCATGGTCTTTCAGAGTTATGCCCTTTATCCCCATATGACCGTGGCCCAGAACCTGGGTTTTGGTCTCCGGATGCGTCGGACCCCCAAACAGACCATCCAGAGCCAGGTCCTGGAAGCAGCCAGACTCCTGGGGATAGAGGATCTTTTAGACAGAAAACCGCGGGAACTCTCCGGAGGGCAGCGCCAGCGGGTGGCCATGGGCCGGGCCCTGGTGCGGCGTGCCAGGGTCTTCCTTTTGGATGAGCCCTTGAGCAATTTGGATGCCCGCCTGCGAGCCAATGTACGGCTGGAGCTAAGACAGTTACATCGTCAAATACGGAGCACAATAATATATGTCACCCACGACCAGGTGGAGGCCATGACCCTTGGGGACAGGGTAGTA
>JAUUVE010000027.1 GCA_030589715.1 Desulfobacteraceae bacterium
AAATCCTGACCCGGATAGACCCTGTCAGAGTTGCCTAACAGAATAAACCTGAGAATTGCGACCCCAGCGGAATTTCCCTGGGGGAGCCCTATTCCACGGGGTAAAATTGAGGAATTCAGGAATTTTTGGTAGAGATTATTAAGGGATCTGCCGGTTATGGGAAGAGTTCAGAAAGTTGTAATACGCCTTGGCCTCTCGGTGGTGTTTGCCTTTATTGTTACACGTTTATTTTTTCAGAATATGGCCGCGATCAAGATCTTGGGACTGGCCCTGATATTTTTTGGTCTGGCCTATCTTTTTGAATATTTGAGAAGACAGGCCTGAGGAGGGAAATATGGAAGTCAAAAAGTATGTATACTCCTTTGAGGAGGGGGATGGGAAGAACAAAAAGCTCCTTGGTGGAAAGGGGGCCAATCTCTGTGAAATGACGCAGTTGGGTCTTGCTGTCCCACCAGGTTTTGTGATTACCACTGAGGCCTGCCTGGCCTATTTGGCCCAGCACAAAAAGGGGCTTGGCCCGGAATTGGCCCAACTGATCAGGTCTTCCATGGCCCAGCTGGAGAAAAAGACGGATAAGGGATTCGGCGACCCCAAAGAGCCCCTTCTGGTGTCGGTGAGGTCAGGGGCTGCCATGTCCATGCCTGGCATGATGGATACCATCCTGAACCTTGGCCTTAATGGCGATACGGTGGAAGGGCTCATACGTCTCACCGGTGATGAAAGATTTGTCTATGACCTGTATCGACGTTTGATTCAGCTATTCGCCTCAATCGCACTGGGTATGGATGACCAAGAATTTGTTCAAATATTCGGCAGGATAAAGGAAGAATATGGGGCAAAGGAAGATATTGACCTGGACGGAAAGGCCCTAAAAGAGACGTGTGATAAGTTCCTTGGCCTGGTCAAAGAAAACACAGGTGAGCCCTTCCCTGATGATCCCTATGTCCAATTGGATTTGGCAGTAGAGGCGGTCTTTAGGTCCTGGATGGGAAAGCGGGCAGTCGATTACCGTAAGGAATTCAACATCACCACCGACATGGCCGACGGCACCGCGGTGAATATCTGTACCATGGTCTTTGGGAACATGGGCAATAATTGTGCCACAGGGGTTGCATTTACCAGAGACCCGGCCACAGGGGAAAACCGTTTTTTTGGGGAATATATGCTCAACGCCCAAGGGGAAGACGTAGTAGCTGGTATCAGGACCCCGAAACCGATCGGGGATCTCAGAAAGGATATGCCGGAGATCTACCGAGAGCTGGAGGATTTGAGGCACACCCTGGAAGATCACTACCAGGAGGTGCAGGACCTGGAGTTTACCGTTGAGAAGGGGAAGCTATACTGCCTTCAGACCAGGAATGCCAAGATGAATGCCTCTGCCCTTATCAAGACCTCCATCGATATGGTCAATGAGGGGCTCATTACGGAAGAGGAGGCCATCCTTCGAGTCCAGCCGGGGATGTTGGAGCAACTCCTTCACCCGCAGCTGGATCCAGAGGCCAAGGTGAAGGTGCTGGCACGGGGGCTTGCCGCATCCCCTGGGGCCGCATCCGGCAAGATAGTCTTTGATGCAGATCGGGCCGAGGGCAAGGCAAAACTAGGAGAAAAGGTCATCCTGCTCCGTGAGGAGACAAGGCCAGAAGATATACACGGCTTTTTTGCTGCCCAAGGGATACTCACAAGCCGCGGGGGCAAGACATCCCATGCGGCGGTGGTGGCAAGGAGTGTGGGGAAACCCTGTGTTTCCGGATGCGAGGCCATTGTGATCGACCATAATGCAAGGGAGGCAGTCATATCCGGTGTGATCCTCAAGGAGGGGGATGTGATCACGATAGATGGATCAACCGGAAATGTCTATCACGGCAAGGTCCCAACCATTGAGCCGGAATTTGTTGAAGACCTGCTGGTGCTGTTGGAATGGGCGGATGATATGAGCGAGCTAAAGGTAATGGCCAATGCGGACACGCCCGATGCGGTCTCCAAGGGGAAAAAGTATGGTGCCGTGGGAATTGGGCTTTGCCGCACAGAAAGGATGTTCAATCAACCGGACAGACTTCCCATTGTGCAGGAGATGATCCTGGCAGATGACAGCAAGGAAAGGCAGGCAGTCCTTGACCGCCTTCTCCCATTCCAGAGGGAGGATTTTAAAGAGATATTCCAGATAATGGACGGTTATCCGGTAATCATCCGTCTCCTGGATCCACCAATACATGAGTTCCTCCCCTCTGAGGAAGAATTGACAAGGGAGATCAATGACCTAAAGGAGCTGCAAAAGACCATAGAGGGCATGACCGAGCTCCCAAACACACTTAAGATGCTTGATCCTGAACTCCATGACCGGTATCTGGCCAATCTTGAGAACATGACCCAGGGTCTGAGTGCACTCAAGGAAAGGCACCTAACCGGACCCCTCATCGAATCCAGGGAGGAGTTGGTGGAAAAGGTGAGGGCCTTGTCGGAGACCAATCCCATGATGGGCCACCGTGGGGTCAGGCTTGGGATTACCTACCCCGAGATCTATTCGATGCAGATCAGGGCAGTCTTTGAGGCCGCAGCGGAACATATTCGGGATGGGGGGCAAATCACCCCTGAAATCATGGTTCCGCAGGTCTGTACCCTTGAGGAGCTGAAATGGGTCCACCGATATGTCACAAAGATTCACAAGAAGGTGGAAAAGGAATATGGGATCAAGGTGCCATACAAATTTGGCACGATGATTGAGGTGGTGAGGGCCTGCATGCGAGCGGGTCGTATAGCAGAACTGGCGGAGTTTATATCCTTTGGCACCAACGACCTCACCCAGGCCACGTTCTCCTTTTCCAGGGAAGACGCCGAGAATAAGTTCTTGCCGTTGTACAACAAGAATAGGATACTACAGCACAATCCCTTTGAGGTCTTGGATATCAAGGGTGTTGGACGGCTGATGATGATTACAATGGAATGGGCGCGGAAGACCCGGCCCCATATGAGTGTCGGGATCTGTGGTGAACAGGGGGGGTATCCCGATTCCATCCGGTTCTGCCATCATGTCAACATGAGTTACGTATCCTGCTCCCCTCCCAGGGTTCCCATCGCAAGGCTGGCTGCGGCCCATGCCAAACTCAAGGAGGCGGAATATAGCCTGGACTAGGAGGACCCCCCTGCCTGCATCCTGTAGTGGGAAAGCTCATATAAGCGTTGACTAAGTTGGGATAGCCTTTCCAGGGCCTGGGACCTGTCTTCCCCTGTCTTGCCTTTGGCCTGCAAGACATCCCTGTTTATAAACTGGATGGCATTCTTGAAGTTGAGATGGGAGATTGCCTCCAGGTTATCCATAAGGCCCAATTCATGAAGCCTGTGCCCCAGACTGTTCATGTTCTTTAAGAGGTCGCTCTTCTTGCCGTTGTTTCTCTCCCGTTGAATGAATGAGCGGGTGGCAACCCAATAGGCTTCCAGGAATGTCTTGGCCAGTCCTGCCCAGATGGGTAGATCCACAAGGCCTTGCCTTGTCAAGACATACCCACCGTCGCTCCGTTTCAAGTAGGAGGCCTCCAAGAAATAACCCGTAGCCGTGCCAACCTCTTCCTGTATGGTCTCGCCCTCCTCATAGATAAATTCGTTTTTGAAGAGATTTTTCAAAAAACCGTAATCGGTTAAGAGGGCCTCCTCGGTCTTCAACTCCTCTCTCCCTATCAAGAGGGAAACAGCCACATAGGCGTGGGGGATGAAGTAGTGGATGATACTGTTCTTATAATATTCCAGCTCCCGCTTTTTCTCTCCGGCCACATAGTAAAAGGTTTCTTCCTCGCTCCTGTCCTCCAGGAAACCCACAACCCTCCAGCCTACCAGAAGAGATATGGTCTCCCTGACCGCCTGATCAAGGTCCCCGAGGGATGGTGCCGTGGGGATTTCATATTTTGTGATAAACCTCAAGAGGCTTTCTGCGGTGGATGTCAGTTGCGGGAGATCAAAACCCCGGCGATGTTTGGTAAGAATGGCCGTGGCGATAAGGGCCAAAGGGGTCACCAGGGTCACCCTGTTGATGGAACGAGTTAGGTGGAATGCCAGGTGTCGGTCTGTTCCCTCTCCAATATCCTCTTTTTCCTCTAGATAATCTTTCAATGAAATGGGTTGTCCGAATCGTATATATACCTTGCCATATTTCCGTTTCAAGATACCCCTGACCTTTAGGAACGCCTTTAGGCTTTCCTGCTCCTTTGCACCACCTCCAATCTCCTTTAAATAGGCGTTTTCCTCCAGGATCCTGTCATAGATAATGGAGGCAGGGACAAAAACAAGGTTGTTACCGTACCCCTTCTTATAGGCATCGAGCAGGATGGAGAGAAATCCGACCTGAGGGAGGATCAATTTTCCACTTCGGCTCCGGCCCCCCTCTATGAAAAACTCAAGAGACTGGCCTTCCTCAAGGAGGGCCCTGATGTAACTAGTAAATATCTTTGTGTAGAGTTTTGCTCCTGTAAAGGTCCTCCGGATGAAAAATGCCCCGCATTTTCTGAGGAAGTGTCCCGCGGGCCAGAAGGCCAGATTTTGACCTGCAGCAATCCTTGGCATTGCCATATGGTGATTATAAAGGACGTGGTTGAGGACCAGATAGTCAACGTGGCTCTTGTGGGAGGGGCTGTAAATTAGAGTGCCTTTTCTGGCCCACTCCCTTACGGTAGCCAACCCGGGCTTGTCGATGTCAATATCTTGAAAGATTTTTTTCCAGAGCCAATTCAAGACCAGGACTGCAAATTGTACATAGGCCGTACTGTAATCGGCAGTGATCTTATCGAATTCCTCCCCTGCCCTCTTTTTGATCTGCTTTAGGCGGGCATCATTTCCAGAGGCCATTTTTTCGATAGTCTGGATGACCTCTTGGTCTTTTAGGACCCTTTCCTTGACCTGTTGCCTCGATTTCATGACAGGGCCCAATACAACCCTTTTCTGAGCGTCAATACGCTCGATGAGCATTTGTCTGACCTCTAGAGATAGCTCTTCCAAGGGGCGTGAGGGGGATTGGCCTTGCAGAAAGGCCTTTAGATTTAGAGGCCTTCCAAAGTCGATGAAGGCATGGCGATTGTGTCTTAAGAAAAGGATCACCTTTCTGATGAACCCTGGATTGTCCCTGAATCCAAAAAATATATCCAGGATATTTGTATGGTCCTTTTCGGGTGTCTTTTTGTAAAGGACAAGCTGGGGGACAATATGGATGGGGCGCTCCATACCCATCTGGGTTTCAAGGAGAAGGTGGATATGATCCTTTTCTGAGTGGATGAAGTGCCTCGCAAATCCCTTCGGGTCTACCAGACAGAGAAGTGAGGTGACCCCTTTTTGAATGGCTCCTTTAAAAAAGCCGGTCTCAAAGGGGTTGGGTAGCCTTCCGTGTCTTAAAAGGTGGGCAACGTAAAACCTTAAAATTTTAAGGGTCTGGGAGAGGGGCAAGAACATTGACATATTTAGATTGAAGGCGAACTTGGGGTAGGGGAGGCGGCTCGTGCGGAAGCGGTAATGGCAAAGGAGGTAGTCCAGATGCCCCGGGTACTTTATGGCATAAACCACAGGGCCTTCACGGTTCATCCGCTTGAGGGTTTCCTTCATGCCTTCATCGAAGTTGAACCGCTTAAAGAGCCTGTAGAAGACCCAGCCTAGAAAAAACCTTGGTTTACTGTTATAGACAAAGGGGTAATGGGATTTTTCGGGGTTTTTATCCATAGCTGATCTGTTATTGTTAACGGCTTCGCAAAGAGTCCTGAAAGATCTGATCTTACAATTTTGGGTAAATCCTTGCAAGGCTCAAATTTTTACCAAATCAGCGAGGAAGAATTATGGACAGCGATGTTGACAAAAGGAATTGAATGTTTAAAGATGAAATCATAAAATGATTTGAAAGTTATCAGCGACCTTCGGAGGTTATAATGTATAGAGCGATGGCCATATCCGGCTTGACCGTGGACCCTATTACAAACAGCCCTATTGTGATCCTCAAGGAGGTGGAAGGTGACCAGACCCTGCCCATATGGATAGGGTTATTGGAAGCAACTGCTATCGCCAGTGAGCTGGAGGGCATAAAGTTCTCAAGGCCCATGACCCACGATCTACTGAAGTCGATTCTGGAGACAGTAGAGATCGAGGTCGTTAGGATAGAAGTCTGCGATCTCAAGAACAATACCTATTACGCCCTTATCCATATCAAACACGGGGGAAAAGTGATGTCCATTGATGCCAGGCCGAGCGATGCTATTGCCCTTTCCCTGCGGGTGAAAGCGCCCATCTTTGTGGCCCAGGAGGTGATCGACAACTCCAGCGAGATGGAATTTAGGGCAGAACCCCAGGACAAATCAGAAAAGGGCAAGAAGTGGCAAGAGATCCTTGAGGGCCTCAATCCCGAAGATTTTGGAAAGTATAAGATGTGACCATGTTGCCCGCGCACCAACCGAATAGACTACTATTGACAAAGGGCAAGAAATGCCCCTTCTACCTCCAAGAGCCCCCCTTAGCATCCAAGAAAACCAGGTAGTTTTTCTGAGCATTCCTTTGTGAACTTTACCCCCTTTTCCATTGGAACCCAACGTAGTACGCAATGCAAGAGACTCAAAGGTCGGTCATCGACCCGTCTGCAAGATGAATAGGTCATATGGCGGCAATGAAGAGAAGACAGCTCTTTAATCTAGTCGGGGGCGCCATTGTGGTTCTCTGGCTTGTCATGATCGGCCTCTTGATCAAAAGGGTCCATTTCAACGACCTGAGTGAACCCCCCGAAGTTTCAGAGGGGATATCTCATGTCAAATCGCCTCAACGCGACTGGATGGAGATCTATCTTGAGGGCAAGAAAGTGGGTTATTCAGTGAATCAGATAAATCCCTTGGGAGATGGCTACCTCATCCAGGAGGAGATTTTCTTAAAACTCAATCTGATGGGTCAAGGAAGCGCTGTCCATACTGTCACTCGATCTGTTGTGGATGATGAGTTTTTGTTGAAGAGTTTCAATTTCAGGATGACCTCGGGGGTGGTGGCCTTCCAGGTGTCCGGTAAAGTAAATGGAAAGAGAATGCACCTAAAGATAGGGGAGGGGGCTACACAGAGGGTCAAGACCATTGAGCTTTCCGCTCCTCCGGTCATGGGTTCGGGGATAGCCCAGTTCTTTAAAGGCAGGAAGATTGAAATAGGGCAGTCTTTCAGGTTTCCTGTCTTTGACCCATCCACAATGGCCCGGAAGGAGATGATCTTCAGGGTGGTTGCCAAAGAGCCCGTTGCCATTAGTGGTATGAAGTACCCTGCCTTCCGTCTTGAGACCGAGATGTGGGGCAGGCGTCTGACGTTCTGGCTTGATGAAAATGGCGTTTTATTGAAAGAGGATGGGTTTATGGGGCTTACCCTCATAAAATCCAGCCCGGCCAGGGCCCCGCGCGATATTTCTAGCGGTGGAGATTTTTATGAACTTGCCGCCATACGTGTTAAGAAGAAGTTGCACGACCCGGATAGATTAACCTATCTGAAGCTAGAAGTAGAGGGCCTCGATAATGGTGCCTTGGACAGGGGGAGTTTGAATGAGGGGAGGCAAAGATTTCGGGATGGAGTGATGGAGATTGTGCGAGAGGAGACCCCTGCAAGGGCCACTTACCCCCTTCCATATTCAGAGCCATCTGAGGGGATGAAACCCTTTCTCCAATCCGAATTCAACGTCGAAAGTGACCATAACGCGATTATAGGAAAGGCCCGTCAGATTTCTGGGGACCTCAAAGACCCCGTTAAAGTTTCCCGCAGACTCACGGAGTGGGTGTACAGGAACGTGGAAAAGAGGCCGCTTGTCACCGTACCGAGTGCATTAGAGGTACTCAAGAGCAAGGTAGGAGATTGTAACGAGCATGCGGTGCTGCTCACTGCGCTCCTCAGGGCAAGTGGAATACCGGCCAGGGTTTGTGTTGGGCTTGTTTACACAAGGGGCATGTTCTTCTATCATGCCTGGACCGAAGCCTATGTGGGGAGGTGGGTATCCATGGACGCAACCCTCAATCAGATGCCGGTCGATGCCACCCACATCAAGCTTATTCAAGGTGGTCTGGACAAACAGCTAGATCTTATCGGCCTCATTGGTAAGCTCAGGCTCAAAGTGATTGCTTATAGGTATGATTAGGTCCAATGTCCAATGTTCGAGGTCCAAAGTTCGAAGTCAGAGGTCCGAGGTCTGATGTCGGAGGTCAGAGGACAGGAGGTGGTTGCAGGTTGCAAGTTGCGAGTTGCAGGTCGGAGTGAAGCGTAGTTCCCGCAGAAGGCGGGATTGCAAGTTACAGGTTGGGGGTCCGGGATGGCCTCAGGCTCGTAAAGACCAGCGTACGCCTCGAGAGAAGCCGGAGGGTGGACAGTGGTCAGCGGAGGAAGTTCGAGGTCTGATGGTGAATGCCAGAGGATGAGAGGGTGTGAGGGGCGAGGATGGCGGTGGAAGTTTCCAAATGATCAAGCTAATCAATCTAACCAAGACCTTTAGGGGTCTCCGCGCTGTTGACGGTATCAACCTGGAGGTAAAGGAGGGGGTCTGTTTCGGTTTTTTGGGACCGAATGGTGCGGGAAAGACCACCACCATCAAGATGATGGCAGGAGTCCTGAAGCCCACGGAAGGGCGAATCATCATAAATGGGAGTGACCTTGCCAAAGACCCTTCTGCTGCCAAACGATGCGTGGGTTTCATCCCTGACAGGCCGTTTCTCTATGAAAAACTAAGCGGTCTGGAGTTCCTGCATTTTATTGCAGGCCTCTATGGGGTGGATAACTTGCCATCACTGGGCCGTCGAATTTCCGAGCTATTGGAGCTTTTCGAACTGAGCCACTGGCAGGAAGAATTGATCGAAAGTTATTCCCACGGCATGAAACAGAGGTTGGTGATGTGTTCCGCCCTCATTCATAGGCCAAAGGCCCTCATCGTGGATGAGCCCATGGTAGGTCTGGACCCAAAGGCCGCCAGGCTTGTAAAGGACATATTTAGGGAGCAAGCCAGTCAGGGAACAACCGTCTTCATGTCAACCCATTCCTTGGAGATGGCTGAAGAGGTATGTGAAGAAATCGCTATTATTCAGGCAGGCCAAATTATTGCCAAGGGGACCGGAGAGGAGTTGAGGCATCAGGCAGGGTCGGATGGCAATCTGGAGCATATCTTTTTGAGGTTGACCGAAGGAAAAGGGCTGGCACATGAGAGACCTCTATCTTCTCATTAGGCCCAGGTTTCTGGGATTTAGAAACCAATTGGTTCTCTCCGAGGGTAGAACCAGAAAGAGGGCCTTTTTTATGGGGGGGTTGGGGCTTGCCTTCTGCGTGTTTATGTTTGTCCTGTGTTCCCGGGTCCTCGTATATTTTCAGTCGGTTGATGTCATAGGCGACTTTCTGGCCCGTTATCTCCTTTCAATGATCCTCCTGACCTTCTTCTCTCTTCTTATCTTCAGTCATATCATAACAGCGCTGTCCAACCTCTATCTCTCAAAGGACCTTGAACTCTGCCATTCTACACCTGTCAGCATTGAGGAGCTTTTTGTTTCCAGGGCCCTTTCCACCCTTATGGATGGCTCGTGGATGCTCATCATATTTGGTGTTCCCATCTTCTTGGCATACGCCTATGTCTTCGCACCCGGTCCGGGCTTTTATATTGCACTACTACACATGAATATCGCTATGGTCATTATTGCCGCCGGGATCGGGATACTTGTGACCATGATCCTTGTCCATATATTTCCTGCCCAGAGGACACGAGACATCATTTTGCTTCTATCAATCTTTATGGTGGTGGCCCTTTATATCATGTTTCGATTCTTGAGACCTGAGAGATTGGTCAACCCCGAGGCCTTCTTTAGTGTCCTTCAATATGTGAGCGCCCTGAAGGTGACAGACTCCCCTTATCTCCCTACCCACTGGATCGCCGAGACCCTGTGGGGCAGCCTGACCGAGTCTCAGGGGGCTGTCCACCTCTTTGAGATCTTGCTCACCTGGACTACTGCGGGGGCGATTGTTGTCATCAATGTATGGGCGGCACGGGCCATCTATTTTGAGGGTTTTTCCAAGTCCCAGGAGGCCAAGAAGAGACTTATGGGGGGAAAACAGGTCCTGGATTTTTTCATCAGGTTTGTTACCAGACCATTTGGGGGAGACCTGACTGGTGTCATAGCCAAGGATATCAGGACCTTTTTTCGGGATAACACCCAGTGGTCTCAATTGCTGCTTTTGGCTGCCTTGGTCGTTGTATACGTCTATAACTTTAGTGTCTTGCCCTTAGACAAAAGCCCCGTGCGACTGGATTTTCTTCAAGATGGGGTGGCATTTCTAAACATGGGCCTTGCCGGGTTTGTCCTGACTGCGGTCTGCACACGTTTTGTCTTTACGGCTGTCAGCGCGGAGGGCGAGGCATATTGGATCATTCGTTCATCCCCATTGGGGTTTAGGCGATATTTATGGGGAAAATACCTCTTCTTCCTGCTCCCCATGCTCATCCTTGGTGAGGTCTTGATCATAGTTACTAATTACTTCCTTGATGTGACCGGCTTTATGATGTTCCTGTCATCAGTCACTATGTTCCTTATGGTCTCCGGGATCGTGGCCTTGGGGATCGGTCTTGGGGCCGTGTATCCCAATTTCAGGCATCAGAATATCGCCCAAGTATCCACCGGCTTTGGCGGTGTCCTGTATATGATTGTGAGCTCCCTTTTTATTGCCATTGTTATTGTACTTGAGGCATGGCCGGGATATATTCTATTTATGTCCAACGTAAGCGGGAATCCGGTAACCACCTATGAGTGGCTGTTCATAATTGTCTCATTTTTGGCAGCTCTGGCAGTGAATGCATTTGCCGTTGTCAAGCCCATGAGGATGGGCGGGAGGGCATTACAGGAATATGAGTAACGGTTATTTGGAATACGTGGGTAATCTCCATATCCACTCCCATTACTCCGACGGGGGTGGGGATGTCGCCCAGATCGCTCAAGCAAGTCACAGGGTGGGGCTCGACTTCATAGTCCTGACTGATCATGACTACCTGATCGATGACCTTCACCTGGAAGATGAAGGTATCCACAGCGGTGTCCTGGTCTTCGTGGGTCTGGAGATCGGGAAGAGGTATCATCACTATCTGGCCTTTGACATAAAGGAGATGATAAGGGCACAAGGTCTAGGCCCCCAAGAGGTAATTGACCGGGTGAATGCACAGGGGGGCTTTGGTTTCTTGGCCCATCCCCATGAAAAGGGAATGCCCTTCAGTGATAAATCCATTGCATATACCTGGAACGATCTATCAGTTATCAGTTATACAGGCATCTGCGTCTGGAACTTCTCCTCTCGATGGAAAGAGCGGATCAGGACCCCATTTCATGGTCTATTCCACCTCACGTTTAAGACTCAGATGCTAAAACCTCCCAGCAGAAAGACCATTTCCTTCTGGGATGAGTTGTGCCAAGAGAAGAAGGTTCCTGCAATGGGGGGCTCGGATGCCCATGGGATGAAATTCAAGTGGGGCCCCCTTCGCTTCAGGCCTCTGTCGTATGAGTACCTTCTAAACTCAATAAATGTCCACATACTATTAGAGAAGAGAATGCCTGAAGATATGACGGAGGCCAAGGCCGAAGTTTATGGGGCTCTAAGGGAAGGCCGATTATTTATCGCCCATGAGAACCTAGCGCCGGCCAAGGGGTTTAGTTTCCTATTTGTCTCAGAAGACGGATCCCGGTTGATCCTTGGGGAAGAGGGCCGGTTCCAACCGGGAACACTGGTTATCAAAACCCCTCAACAGAGCGAAATCAGACTTCTGAGGAATGGAGTTGTTGAGAAGACCTGGCGAGGTCAAAGTGCGTCTTACAGGGTAGAGGAGAAGGGCGTATACAGGGTCGAGGTCTATCGGCACCTTTTCCTCTTTGGGTGGCGGCCATGGATTTTTTCAAACCCCATCTATTTGAGGTAACCGGGTGCCCCCGTCGGTGCCCCGTCCGGGTGGTGTTGACAAGCATTCAAGATGCTGTGTATAGTAGTATCACTGAGTTACCAGCATCAAAGGTAAGTAACTGCCTGGGTGGCGGAATTGGTAGACGCAAGGGACTTAAAATCCCTCGGAGCTTAGTCTCTGTACGAGTTCAAGTCTCGTCCCAGGCACCAAT
>JAUUVE010000278.1 GCA_030589715.1 Desulfobacteraceae bacterium
ATAGATTTGCGTTCAAAACGGACAGAAAATGCTCTGAATATCCTGCATTTTGCGTTGGCGAATCAATTTAGGAATTCAGGGATTTAGGAATTGAGGGATTCTATTGATGCGATTGTTTTCAATTCCTTAATTCCTCAATCCCCAATCCCCCAATTCCGGTTTATCCGGGTTAGGCTTATGCCGTTACCTTGCCGAAACAAATAGCCTTTTCTTGCACATAATGTTAAGAATAGTGAGGCTTCATCCTGCAGAGAGTAAATTTTAACTAGCAAAGGTCAGGAGAGGGAACCATGAAGATCGCCGTTGTAGGTTCCGGGGCACTGGGAGGGTTCTTCGGATTCACCTTTGCCGCTCAAGGGCAGCAGGTCACTCTGGTTGACGTAGACACCGAAAGGGTTAAGGCCATTCGGAAATCGGGACTGACCGTCTCCACCAGGGAGGGTGAAAGGCACGCCTCCATGCCTATCACCACCAGGACCGAGGAGGTGGGGCAGGTGGATCTTGTCTTCTTTTCCGTAAAGTCCTATGACACTCTTGAGGCGGCGAGGTCACTGCCGCCCCTTATTGGGGATGAGACCCTTGTTATGTCCATCCAGAACGGAATCGGCAACGTGGAGAAGATTGCCTCCGTGATAGGAGAGGATAGGGTCATTGGCGGAATCACTGCCCACAGCTTTCAGTTGCTGACCCCTAGCCATATCCGCTATGTGGGCGGAGCAGGCCATCTTCATATAGGGAAGATCAACGGCAAGAACACTTCACGTGTCCATGAGATCGCAGATATCCTCCTTAAAGGCGGGGTTCAGGTGGAAGTCAATAAAGGGATCCAGGATTATATATGGTACAAGCTCCTAGTCAATACCCCCATCAACGCCATTGCCGCCATAACCCGTTTGAAAAATGGAGAGATGGCGGAGAACGAGCAGGTCCATCCATTGATGCGGACAGTGGCGGACGAGGCCCTTGCAGTCGCAAAGGCAGAGAAAATTCGAATCCTCATGACGGAACACCCGGTTGAGGTATGTATTCCGGCCCTAAGGGCAGCCTCTGAAAACAAGGCCTCTATGCTGCAGGACATCGAGGCAAGAAGGCGGACGGAGATCGACGCCATTAACGGGGCTATTGTGGAAAGGGGCGAGAAACTGGGCATCCCGACCCCCGTCAACAGGACCCTTACCGGGCTCGTCAAGATCATAGAGCTTCAATACAGAAGCTAGCCCCAAATGCTCCGATGGATCCCGCAGCCTCATTTTGCCTTGACCCCCAAAACCCTTTTCCCTATATTCCATCCATAGTCAAGTTTCTTTGGATCCATGAATTGATGGGCTGGTAAAAAGTCGAAAAGTTCAGGATTTGGAGTAATACCCTTCGGCCTAACTAACGATAATAATTCGTAATTCCTGAATGCCTAAATTCCTAAATCCATGCAAAAAGGACTTTTTACATGGGCATCATGAATTCAGGGTAAAACAATAGGAGATCTCACCATGTCGAGCATCGCTTTGTGGTGGCGAGCGGTTCGGCCATTTTCATTTACGGTCAGTGTTATACCTCCTATCCTCGGAGCAGTTCTAGCTGTCCTTGGAAATCCCGGTCTTGAGATCAACTGGTTTCGTCTCATTCTAACGCTGATTGGGTGTATGACCGCCCATGCCGGAGCCAACCTGCTTTCGGACTATTACGATTATAAGGTGCATGTGGATCGGGAGGACACCTTCGGTTCGAGCGGTCTCCTGGTAGGGAAAATCATGCAGCCGAAACAGATATTCAAGGGCGGGGTGATTGTGATTTCCGTGGCCCTGGGAATCGGGCTGTATCTCGTTTCCGTGACTCCAAATGGCCTTTTTCTCCTGGGGTTGATATTTATTGGAGGCATTCTTGGGGTTTTTTACACGGCCCAACCCTTTGCCTTTAAGTACAGGGCCTTGGGTGATATCGCTGTATTCATATCCTTTGGTTCTGCCATGGTCCTGGGCGCTTATTATGTTCAGGTTCACCGTTTTTCTTGGGCGCCTGTTCTCTATGCCCTTCCCATCGCCCTGCTTGTGGATGCGATTTTACACAGCAATAATTTGCGCGATATTGAGAGTGATGAGGCCGTTCATATCAAGACAATCCCAATCCTCATAGGGGAGAAGGCCTCCAAGTGGGTGTATTATGGTCTGATTTTTGGGGCCTATGTCCTTATTTTGATCCTTATTGTCTGGGCCGGACTCCCTATGCTCTCCCTCCTGACCTTTTTATCTCTCCCGTTAGCAATCAAACTGGTCAAGATGGTCCGTGATAAAGAAAAAATGCCGGAGAAACAATTTGCAATGATCGACGCGGCAACGGCTCAGTTCCATCTAACATTCGGTGTCCTAATGATCATATCGTTAATCATTCATCTATTGATTCACTAGGTCGATCCAGGATAAAATAGTAGAGACTGATCATGAGAGCAGACTTGAAAAGAAGTAATAAAATCGTCTGGACAAGCATCTTTTTGGCTTTTGTACTCTGGTATATCATGTTTGTCCTGCGTCCGCTCAATTTCTGGCTCATGATGTCGTTCAGCACCTCCTTGTTAGCCGTCATTTCCTATTGCTTTGGCCGCCCCCTTTTCCGGAGTGGGGAGCTGAACTGGCGGAACATCCTGATCGGGGTGGCTTCGGCAGGGGTATTATATGCCCTTTTCTGGATAGGCAATAAGACCTTGATTCTCGCCTCCCAGATATTCCCGGGCGTCCTCACAAACCGGTTAGAAAACATCAATGACGTCTACGCGAATAGAGGCTCGCTGTCGCCGGCCTTGGTGGGAGTCCTCCTTTTTTTTCCCATCGGCTTTGGGGAAGAGATCTTTTGGCGGGGGTTTATTCAGCGGCACTTCAGCAAAAGGTGGAACAATCCCGCGGCCTTCATCCTGACAACCTTCCTCTATACCTGTGTTCACCTCCCCACCGGCAATCCTGTCCTCATTTTGGCCGCCCTGAGTGTGGGGCTGTTCTGGGGAGGCCTTTACTGGTACACAGGGGCCCTCGTCCCTGTCCTGATTTCACATATGCTCTGGGACCCTATGATTTTCGTCGTCTGGCCCATCAAATAGACCTGGGACCTTTGCCCGATTCTTCCCTCAGCCTTCTTTTTCCATCACAATGCGGGTTGCCAGGCTGTCGAGGAAATGGTACCCAGAACCACCTGCTGCTAATACCTCCAGAAGTTCGTCGGGTCTCTTGACCCAGACGCCTCCAACCACCCTCACGCCCCGCTCAAACAGCGGTTCGGGAAGCAGGCTTGCAGTGGGCCCGATGACAGCGATTTCAGCCTCCTCTCTGGCGGCTGCCAAGATCGGTTCAAGGGTGTGGTTCACAAGGGTGGCGCCGGTGACGATCAATACGTCGGCTTGAGGGATCACCTCATCTGAGCGGTCCGCGGGAACAAAGTGGGGTATCTCGTCCTCCTTTAGCCTTCTCATATCCTGTTCGATTACCCACCAGTTCCCCCCTCTCGTCTTGAGGGTCTTTAGCGTAGGCACAATGGCTCCCACGACCGCCACTGACGCCCCCTCCGGCATCCTGACCACCCCCAGCGCATCAAGCCCCTCCCGCATGATGTATTGGCCCGTTGATCTTCGCTCCCAGCATGTGGCACTCAAGGCATTTAGGGTGGCAATTGCTATGGCGGTCTTAATTGGTTCAGTGGAGTTCAGAGCAGACAGCACCAAATTTACATCCATTCCCCTTATCTTCAAGGGATCAAATGACCTCCCGGCCGAGCTTGGACAGCAGACCGCCTCGGGCAGTTCCCCGACTGGGGTGAAGCAGATGCCGGCCGCGCCATTTGTCAGCTTTACGCCTGTGAAGAAGATTCCCACAACAGCCCGTTCTACAGCGAGCCCGTAAAGATCCTTTCCGAGTGTTTCTTTAACGAGTTGAGCGGTTTCGCTGAGAATCGTCACTCTCTCCCTCCGCAGATATCTTGTTCAAACGGCAAGATATTTACCGAAA
>JAUUVE010000329.1 GCA_030589715.1 Desulfobacteraceae bacterium
CGAAAAGATAGGCTTTATTCGCCTTGGGGAAAAACAGGGCCTCGGGACCTATGACCTTACCAGACTGGATCAGAAAAAGGTGCCCTTGTGAAGGCAAACCATCTGATCTGGATAAGAAGGATAAGCCAGGCCTTCTTTCTCGTCCTCTTTTTTTTCCTCTTAGTAGAGACTCGCCTGCCCCAGGATATCTACCTGGATTACTCCCTGAACTTCGCAACTGAACAAGATATCCGGTTAGACCATCCCATAACCTTTTTCTTTCAGCTCGATCCCCTCATATGGCTCACCTCCATTATTTCAGGGCATATCTGGATCAAAGGCTTCCTCTGGGCCATGGCGATACTCTTCCTGACCATCTTTTTGGGCAGATTTTTTTGTGGCTTTATATGTCCCTTTGGCACCCTGCACCATGTGGTCAGTACCATCAGACCCGCACTCAAGGGAAAACGTATGATTGCGGCCAACCAGAGGAGTCCAGCCCACAGGGTCAAGTACTTTCTTCTCATAGCGTTGCTCATTGCAGCCCTCCTGGGAGTCAACTTCAGCGGAATCCTGGATCCCATCTCCCTTCTTTTCCGCTCTTTGGCCCAGGCCGTCTTTCCCGGGGTCGGTATTGGCCTAAAAGAGCTCTTTGACCTTATGGCCCAAAGTGACATCAAGACATTGAATCTCCTGAGCTATGGGGCAGAGGTCCTGGTCTCACCTGTCTTCGGGTATGGCTATCAGTCCTATAAGACAGGGTGGCTTATTGGTGGAATCTTTCTTGTGGTCCTGTTCCTTAACCGGATCAAGCCTCGCCTCTGGTGCAGGATACTTTGCCCACTCGGGGCACTTTTGGGGATATTCTCCAGGGTCAGTATTCTGAGGCTCGAAAAAGACAGTGAAAAATGCACGGATTGTAACCTATGCACAAAAGGCTGCCAGGGAGCGGCCTCCCCTCAGCCCGGTCAGGAATGGGATAACTCCGATTGTCTCGTCTGTTTCAAATGCTTTGATTCCTGTCCCGAGAATGCCCTCTCCTTTGGGTTCAAATGGTCGCCCAAATTAAACAGGGGCCCTGACATTGGCCGTCGTGCCGTGTTGGGGGGGCTGGTGGCTGGCGTTTCACTCCCCCTTTTCGGAAGGCTTGACGGACAGATACACAAGGTATCAAATCCCCGGCTGATCAGACCCCCCGGTTCTCTGCGGGAACAGGACTTTTTGGAGCTATGCCAGCGGTGCGGGCTCTGTATGAAGGCATGCCCCACCAATGTGATCAACCCCACCCTTTCGGAGGCAGGCATGGCCGGGTTCTGGACACCCCATCTCATAATGACCCTGGGATACTGTGAGTATACCTGTACCCTGTGCGGCAGTGTCTGCCCGAGTGGGGCCATAGCAGAGATCTCGGCCAAAGAAAAGATGGAACGGCCCATAAGGATCGGATCGGCCTATGTGGATAGGGGGCGGTGCCTGCCCTGGTCAGGGAACGCACCCTGTATAGTGTGTGAAGAGCACTGTCCCACCTCACCAAAGGCCATATACCTCCGTGATGATGTGGTGCCCGGACCTGACGGCAAAAGGCTGAGGGTCAAGCTGCCTTACGTGGACCTCAAGAGGTGTGTGGGATGTGGGATCTGTGAATACAGATGCCCTGTAAGGGGAAGACCGGCCATAGTCGTAATAGCAGCGGGCGAGTCCCGATCCCTCAAAAATCAGATTCTGCTCGGGGTTTGACCGTATTGGGACGAAAAAGTGAGCTTGGTAGTAATAGATTGTTTAAACAAAAATCCGCAATCCCTCCGGCCTCCACCAGCTCAGAGACGGCGTAGGCGCCTACGGGCCGGAGGCCGCAATCCGAAATCCAAAATCCGCAATCGAATTGGGAGGTATAAATGCATAAGATAGTCTTACTCCGCCATGGGGAAAGCATATGGAATAAAGAAAATCGCTTTACTGGGTGGACCGATGTTGATCTATCGGAAAAAGGGGTGAAAGAGGCCCGCGAGGCCGGACAGGTCTTGAAAAAGGAAGGTCATGTCTTCGATATAGCCTATACTTCGGTGCTCAAACGCGCCATCCGCACCCTCTGGATCACCCTTGATGAAATGGACCTCATGTGGATACCGGTCTATCGCAGCTGGCGCCTAAACGAGCGCCATTATGGTGCACTCCAAGGCCTCAACAAGGCCGAAACGGCCCACAGGCACGGCGAGGAGCAGGTCCTTATCTGGCGTCGTTCATATGATATACAGCCTCCGGCCTTGGAAAAGAGCGACGAGCGTTACCCTGGCAACGACCCCCGCTACAAAGGCCTAACCCAGGAGGAACTCCCATTGACAGAATGTCTAAAGGATACGGCGGAACGTTTCCTCCCGTACTGGAAAGAAACAATAGAGCCAACCGTAAGATCTGGCAAACGCGTTATTATCGTTGCCCACGGCAACAGCCTGCGCGCCCTCGTGAAGTATCTTGACAATATCTCAGAGGAAGAAATCGTAAGGCTAAACATCCCCACAGGAATTCCACTTGTCTATGAACTCGATGACAATTTAGCACCCATCAGGCACTATTACATTGGTGATCCTGATGCGGTGAGAAAGGCAACGCAGGCCGTTGCGAATCAAGGGAAAGTTAAGAGGTGAGATATTGATGGGTCTATCCCTTCTCCCTACACACTTATACAAAATCAGCAAGAAACAGGTGGGCTGAACAGATTCGGATACCTTCCTTTGTAATCAGATCCATATCACCTTCAAGTGATACCTGTGTGGCCTGAACAGTAGGGAACCGAACTTTCAGATAATTAAGTGACCGGCTGAGACCTTTCCCCGCCTTTTTGCACTTGATAAAATGGACAGGATTTCCTTCTTCAACAATAACGAAATCCACCTCTCGTCTGTCCACATCCCTGAAGTAACGAAGCTCAACATCCCGACCCTCGCTATCCTGCAAAAAAAAGCACCATTTCAGAAGGTGACAGGCGACAAGGTTTTCAAACCGCTTCCCAGTATCCTTAACAACTGTCCAGTCAAGATGATAATGCTTTGCCTCTTTTTTGACAGCCCGTATCTTAGGCGCCCCAAATGGATATATTCGGAAAAGCATGTAGAGATTTTCAAGCATGCCAATCCATCGTGTTACGGATTGATGGGAGACCTGCAGATCCTCTCGCAGCGCATTGATGGAGAGCGGAGAGCCTACAAGTTCAGGAAGACGCAGTACCATTTTTTCAATAATACCCAGATCCTGAACATTCTCAAGGTCAGCCAGTTCTTCCCTGACAATCCGTGAACGGTATTCTCTGCTCCATCGCTTACTCTGTTTTTCTGATTGCAGCATGAATGGTTCGGGAAATCCACCATATATAAGAAGATCCCTCACTGCAGATATGCCTCGCATTGAAAGTTCGCCGTAGGTTAGTGGAAACAGCCGGAAAAAATGATATCGCCCCTGAAGAGAATCGCCGCCGCGACGGTAATGGTCAAGTCTTGCGCTGCCAG
>JAUUVE010000364.1 GCA_030589715.1 Desulfobacteraceae bacterium
GGTATCCATATTTCCATCAAACCCCCTGGCCAACTGCCTCAAACGCCTCAAGGCCCCTATAGATTCGTCTGATTCGACCTCGAAACCATGAAATTCCACGGCTCGATTTACAAGGTCAGGGATAGACCCGTCGCCATCAAAGGAATCCATTGTCTGTCCCTTTCCCACCCCACAATCTGAAAGTAGGTCATTATATTGCCTTTTGTAGTAAGGATTGTCGCGGTACCGGAGCGTCTGAAAAAATCGCCACAGGATATTTACGGGATATTTTGCAATAAGTGGGGTTTGGCCGGATCGCACAAGGGGAATTCCTGCCCTGTCAAGGGCCTTCTCCAGGACATCTCCCTGGCTGTTTAGACGGTAGAGGATACCTATATCCCCGAACCCCAGAGAGGAGTCCCCTTCATGGGAGGCCACCCTCCCACTGTCTAGGGAAAAAAATGATGTGCCCCCTATGGCCCTTTCAACCTGCTCTACTATCATCTCTGCCTCTTCTGGTTCGGTCCGGCAGGGAGCAAGGGATATGGGACCGCCTCCCTCGGTTTCGCATTCAAGGGGGTTTGCTTTGCCCAGGAGGGCAGCCGAGCCATTGAGTATAAATCTTGTTGAGCGATAATTCCTGGTGAGGGTTATTTTCTCTGTCACTGGGAAGTCCTCATCAAACCGATGAAAATTTCTGACATCTGCCCCACGGAAACCATAGATGGCCTGATCAGGGTCTCCGATGGCACAGATACTCCCTTTTGCGTTCCCATATAGGGTCTTGAGGAGTTCTACTTGAATCCTATTGGTGTCCTGATACTCGTCCACAAAGATCCACTTAAATCCCTGGCAATACCCGGTATGGGCGTCGGGATGATTCCGAAGGAGCCTCAAGGTCTCCACTTCAAGGTCCTCAAGGTCCAGCATGCCAAGTTCTCTCAATCTACGCAGGTATTTCTGGCAAATAGGGAAGAACTGGTTGTCAAGAGGACCTTCTGCTGGCCCTAATACAGACTCAGCCCTTAGGGTGGTAAGGTGCCTCAAGAACTCTCCCAGGGACCTTTTGCTGATCCCATACTCGGCGAGGATCTCACGGGCAAGATTCTCCGAATCCCATTCCGAGCAAAGGGTGAAATCAGGAGGAAGGTCTGCAAGGGGGCCATGCCTTCTGAGGGTCTCCATGGAGAACCTGTGAAAGGTGGCTACCGTGACCCGGCCAGGCTTGTCAGCTCCTATGCCCTCCAGGAGTGCGGTGATCCTCTGTTCCATTTCTCTTGCGGCCTTCCTTGTGAATGTGAGTGCCAGGATCTGCTCCGTCTCTGCCATACCGGTTCGGATCAGATGGGCGATCCGACGGGTCAATGTCATGGTCTTGCCTGTGCCAGGACCGGCCACGATCAGGAGGTTGCCTCCCCGCTGGAGGACGGCCGATCTTTGCTGCGGGTTGAGCGGATCAAGGATCGGGTCTCCGGATGAGAGGTGTTTCTGGGATATAGACCTCTTTTCCTTTTTTAGGACCTTCCTCTGAGGACGACCAGCCGCCTTTGGCCGGGGGGATTTTGCCGGGAAGGGTCCAAACAGGGCGGTTTGTCCTGCTACGGACTGCTTCTCTGAATCGTTGAAGAGCCGGATTATTCCGAACTGCCCATCATAACCCTCCTCTCGGATCACTTGATGTCGCCGCATTCTGTCAACTGCCTCTGAAAGAAGGGGGCCTCCCGCGGTCCTGATTTTGTCCAATGGGCTATCAAGGAGGATCTTTAGCTCCGGCCCGAGTTCTATAAGAAGTCCCTCATAGAATGACTTGACCTTCTTTGTGGAAGGGCCGACGTTTAATAGCTCCGATAGGACTTCAGCCAGAGGAATGAGGTTGAAGAAATCTTTCGAGAGCCTGGGGTGCTGGCGATTCGAGAGTTCATATACCCTATGGAGGACTCCGATTGTCAGGGGTCTTCCACATTCCGGGCAGACGCCATTGTGGTCAGCGGTCTCTGATGGGTGGAGCCTGATTCGGCATTTGCGGTGACCGTCCAGGTGGTATTTGCCCTCTTCCGGGAAGAATTCAATGGTTCCCATAAACCCGTGGCCGGTGGTCATGGCCTGGATCATTTTGTTATAATCAAGCCCTGTGTCAAAGATATTGGCCTCCCGTCCTGTTTTTCCGGGTGAGTGGGCATCAGAGTTGGAAACCAGGACATAGCTATCCAGTGCTGAAAGGAGCCGGTTCATGGGGGGGTCGGAGGATAGACCGGTCTCCAGGGCACGGATGTGGTCTGTAAGGTCTTCAAAGCATTCTTCCAGGCTATCAAACCCGGACTTGGATCCAAAGAGAGAAAACCAGGGGGTCCAGATATGAGCGGGGATGAGAAAGGCCTTCTCGCTTACCTCAAGGGCGATTTCCAAGAGATCCCTTGAGTCAAGCCCGAGGATAGGCCTTCCGTCGGAGCTGATATTGCCGATTTGGTCCAGTCTCTCGTTGAATCTGAGGACGGATGCCATGCTGGGCATCAGGATCAGGTGATGGATCTTTCTGGTCTTTCCATTTTTCTTGTATATACAGCTTATTTCTCCGGAGAGCAGGAACCGGGTGGGTGCAAGGCAGGAAGGGGGCACCTCTGAGTCTACTATCTTTTGAAGGTCAGGTCTTAACCGGTAAAGACCATCCTCTGCCTCAATCAGTTTGTCTTTCAGCTCTGAGAGCCAGCCAGGATGGGTAAAATCCCCGGTCCCAATGACGGTGACTCCCTTTTTCTGGGCCCAAAGGGTGAGGTGTTCCGGATCCAGCTCCTTGGAGGTGGCCCTGGAAAACCGCGAATGAATATGGAGATCTGCAATAAATCTCATGAACACTAAGAAACTATATCAAGAAACGTATGTCAACCTTGGGCCGGGTGTTAATTGTGGCAATCATGGAAGATGAAGCTACAGGGGGGTTACAGACTCCGCCCGGGCCCGGACCATAGAGGGCCCCTATAGCGGGATAAGGGGGTGCCCAAGACAAAAAGAGGAGGGCTGCGGGCCCTCCTCTTCCTGGTTGTATCTTGTTCAGACTAGAACAGACCCGTCACCTTTCCGGTGGCGGTGTCCACATCCACCCTCCTGAAGGCGGGATTGGAGCTGGTGCCCGGCATCAGGCTGATTGTCCCGGCGCAGGGACAGAGGAACTTTGCCCCTGAATAGATCA
>JAUUVE010000413.1 GCA_030589715.1 Desulfobacteraceae bacterium
CAGCTATGGAGTCAGGGTCTGGAAGATTTTAAGAAAGGGAAATATGAAGAGGCCACTGAGACCTTCCAGCAGATAAAGGACAGGTACCCATACAGCAAGTTTGCTGTGGAGGCAGAACTCAAGATGGCAGATGCCTATTTCAGGAGAGACCTTTATTTGGAAGCCTTTGATGCCTATGGAGAATTTGAGAGGCTACACCCCAAGAATCCAAACATCCCTTATGTCATTTACCAGAGAGGTATGTGCCACTTTAACCAGATAAGCACTATTGATAGGGATCAGACCCACACCCTTAAGGCCAAAGACCAGTTTGAGCGGCTGGTCAGGAGATATCGAAGGAGCGAATATGCAAAGATGGCCCGCAGAAAGATAAGGCAGTGTTACATAAAACTGGCGGAATATGAACTATATGTGGGCAATTATTACTACAAGATGAAAAAATACCGGACAGCCATGGATAGGTATCTCTATCTCATTGAACACTATCCTGATCTGGGCCAATACCATGTTGCCCTAGAGCGTCTGAGAGAATGTAAGGAGAAGCTGGCCCAAGAGAAAGAGGTCAAAAAGGAATCTTGGTGGCGGAAGTTAATCCCCTCCTTTCTCTATTAGGTCATACAGTCCCTCCAAGGCGTCTCCCAGGTTCTCCGGTTGCCCACCTCCACCCTGGGCCATATCCGGGCGACCCCCTCCCCTTCCTCCCACGAGGCTCGACAGACGTCTGATGATCTCCCCTGCCTTGAACCGGTCAATCAGGTCTTTAGTTACCACACAGGTCAACATGGCCTTCCCCTGGCTCTTTGCACCCAACAGGATAATGCCTGACCGGAGTTTATCCTTTATCCTGTCCGCGGTCTCCCGGAGCTCTTTCTGAGAATCGGCCTCCAGCTCCCTTGAAATCACCTTGATTCCCCCAATCTCCTTTACCCCGGAAAGGAAGTCATCCCACTTCCTGGAGAGGAAACTTGCCTTTAGGGATTCGATCTCCCTCTCCTTATCCTTAAGATCCTTCAGGAGCCGCTCAAGCCTTTCTCCTACCTTATCGGGAGCGACCTTGAGGAGACCAGCAACCGATTTCAGCTCCCTCTCCTGTCTCTGGTCATATCCAAGTGCCACCTCTCCGGTCAGGGCCTCTATTCGACGGACATTGGCAGCCACAGAGCCCTCGCCTACAATCCGAAAAAGGCCGATATCCCCGGTACGCCTCGTGTGAGTCCCGCCACAAAGTTCCATGCTGACACCACCACCAATGCGCACGAGTCTTACCCTGTCTCCATATCGCTCCTCAAAAATGGCTGTTGCCCCTGTCTTTATGGCCTCGTCCCTGGACATCTCGGTCGTATGAATGGATAGATTGGCACGGATATGCCTGTTGACTATCTGCTCCACCTCCATCAACTTATCCGAAGATACCTGGGTGAAATGGCTGAAGTCGAAGCGAAGCCTTTCCGGTGAGACCAACGAGCCTGCCTGCTTCACATGGTCCCCCAACACCCCCCGGAGGGCCGAGTGGAGGAGGTGGGTGGCTGAGTGATTCCGGGCCGTGGCATTTCTTTTTTCCTCATCAACACCTGCTTCCACCTGGTCTCCAATCGCAAGGCGCCCTGACTCCAGATGCCCCTTGTGAATTATGAGGTCCTGGCCATATTTAAGGGTATTTGTGACACGAAACCTTAACCCCTCACTATTTATAAGCCACCCCGCGTCACCTACCTGGCCGCCGGCCTCCCCATAAAAGGGCGTTTGGTCCAGCACGACCTCGGCCTGGGTGCCTGCTTTATTGAGACTGATATCTTTTCCTTCCGAGAACACCGCGGCCACCCTTGCCTCTGAAACAAGGGTTTCATACCCCAAAAAGCGGGTGGTGATGTCGCGGCCCATCAAGCCTCGAATGGCCTCCGGGATCTCTTCTTCACCACTTCCCCTCCATGATTCCTGAGACAGGAGCCGCTGTTTAGACATGGCCTTTTCATACCCCTCCATGTCCAGATTGAGATCTTCATCTCGGGCCACGTCCTCTACGATATCCACTGATAGGCCAAAGGTGTCGTAAAGCCTAAAGGCCACATGGCCTGGGATGGTATCCCCTCCCTTGGCCCTTATCTTGTCGATCTCTTCATCGAGCACTCTCATCCCGTGATTCAGTGTATCGGAAAAGCGCCCCTCCTCACTACTCACAACCCCTTCAATAAAACTCTTGGATCGAAGGAGTTCATCGTAATCCTGGCCCATGACCTCAATCACTTTGCTGCAGATGGGACTCAGAAAAGAATCCTTTAGCTCGAGTACCTGGCCAAAACGTATGGCCCTACGGATAATGCGTCTCAAGACGTAGCCCCTGCCTTCATTTGAAGGCATGATCCCGTCACCAATCAGGAAGGCCACTGCACGGGCATGATCAGAGATTACCCGGAAGGCCACATCCTGCTTTTCGTTATCGCCGTAAGCCCTTTCGGAGATCTCCTCTATACCGGAGATAAGACCCCTGAAGATGTCGGTATCATAATTGGAAGTTACCCCCTGAACCACGGCGGTCAGTCTCTCAAGCCCCATGCCCGTGTCAATGTTGGGCCTTGGGAGGGGTGTCAGGTTTCCGTCCGGGTCTCGATCAAACTGGGTAAAGACCAGATTCCATATCTCCAGATATCGATCGCAATCACATCCCGGGGCACAGCCTGGTTGCCCGCACCCAAGGGAGGGGCCCTGATCAAGATGGATCTCTGA
>JAUUVE010000061.1 GCA_030589715.1 Desulfobacteraceae bacterium
CCGGATATTCCTCTACCCACTTCCTGTGATAAGACTTCACGAGATCATAGGACTCCAACCCAAGTGATGCTCTCAGCTTCTCATAGTCTATCAGAACATTTTTCCTTTTTGGTTCTTGGATCTCATTGGGGGAAACAAATGGGTCAGGCCTACACTCTTGACATTTTTAACCGGTCTTCTAATTTCTTAATCTTCCTGCTCAGTGTAGCATCTTTGGCAATCTTTAACGTCAAACGCCTGCTTGCCCGGGATACAGCAGATTCGGTTATGCCAAAGTGTAGCCCAATTTCCTTCAGCGTCTTCTCACTGTACTTATGATAAAAATAGAATTTAACCTGTCTTGATAGTGCCTTGTCATCACCTACCACGGCTTGCACTTCTTTCTTGATTCTCTCTACGGTAGGCCTCTGAGAAAGGATTCTCATGGCAGGTAAATCACGGTTAGCCTTCTTTTTCTTGAGATACCTTTCTGTTATCTCTTCTGCAAAATCGAGAGATCCTAATATGGTAGAGCCAATCACCGCTTTCAAGGCACTGGTATACTCCTGGTCAATCAAAGATAAAACAAACTCTCGGTATCTCTTTTGTGCAACGGAAACTTTCTTGCCAAAATACGCGAGAATAAAATCCCTGGAAAGCCATTCCGGTGCTTTTTCCTGACCGATGTAATATCTGTAACTGGACCAGGGATATTTTCCTGGATTATCTACGATCCCCGCCCTTACCGGATTCAAATGTATATAACGGGACAGCTCCTTTGCGTACTCATCGGCATCCACTACAATGGCTTTATACCGCCCTTGAAATAGATGACCAGCTCTTTGACGTTTGACGTTGAAGTAAGTTGTATAGGAAGCGTTTATATGGTGCATGATCTGAGACAAGTTTCCCTCTGGTGTCTCCATCAAGATATGATAGTGATTACCCATCATGCAATAAACATGTATAACTGCTCCATAGCGAAGAGTGGCGGTGTCAAAATAAGAAAGGAACTTCTCGCGGTCCTTTTGGCTTTTGAACACATCCTTTAGCTCATTACCCCTTGAGGTGATGTCGTAAAAGGCCCCGGGGTACTCTATTTTAAGTGGTCGAGCCACGGTTTCTCCTTCGATCCTCAAAGACTGTTTCTCTCCCAATATACAGAGAGAAAGCTTGATTTGTCAAGAGTGTAGGCCTGACCCCTTTGTTTTTAATTTTAATGTTACGCCAGCTCCACATGCAATGGCTCCAAAAACACCTACTTGGCAATTGTCAACCTTGCCAAGGTTACCACACCACTGGCGATCTACCCCTACAGACTTATCTCCTTTCTTAGGTAGCCCAGTTTCGTCAATAATCAAGCATGTGTCAGCATTATCTCCAAAGGTCGCGTCCGTATCGGAAGCCACCTGATCCATAACCCCGCGATAACTCCAAGGTGAATATGTTAAGAAATGCTCAAGTACCTGTTCGTCCGAATCGGGTACTACTTCAGCCATCCGTTCCATGTTCTTGTCTTCTGCTTGAATCAAACCACAAAGATACTGTTGCGCCTGTACAAATACCGGCCTAGTGCTCGCAGTGAAATGTCCATTGTAGCAATCCACAAAGCCATAAAACCCTGTAGCCAAGCCCAAAAGGGGGCTCGGAGCTTGATCAGGAACTATTTCCTTAGCTTTAAGCTGCTGGAGGTCATTGCTATTGTGAATGAAAACACATATGGGCAAATCTCCTTTGTTGGCTCTTGCCCATATTCATTTATACTAAAGAAACCCCTTTGTCTCCAAAAAAATGGCCTCGATATCAAAATAATTTCAAATTAGTTACACCAAAATCCTTTCTTCGCTAATGTGACAAAGTAGAACTAACCGGTAAAGATCAATCTCGGATCAAAAACAGAGAAAAAGGTTGACATCTTCCTGATTCCTGTGTTAAAGCTTCTGCAGGTTCAAAAAGCAATTTCCTATCATCTCATTTGATGGGTGAATAGTCTCAGTGAAGAAGTCACTGACACTAAAATCTAACGAAAATACGACAATAGTAGAGAGGCATTGAAGCAGTGAGCAAACTATGCAATGTAGAGCCTCTGCAAGGAAAGTTCATTTTTTCTTGCATTGGATGGGTTTTTCTCTTGACAAAGGGCCTTTTAATGGGTGATTTTAATTAACTTTAAAAATGGGCAGTAACCACTTTGTCCCCTATTGGGATATTTTTCAGGAAGGATAGAATAAGGACCCGGTTTAAGGGCCGATTCATCATTGACACCCATCAGGCATATCTCTTAAATCGGGTATACAGGCTTTTCTGTATGGGCCATCATAGGCAAAGAATAAACCTAAATACCTTAAAAAAAGGAGGGCAAAAAATGTCTAGCAAAAAGTTTAATAAAGGGCGCTTTGGCAAATGTTTTCTGGCAACCATGATGGTTGCTCTGGTTTTCTCTTTTATCAACTCTCCGGGCTACTGTGAGGAGGAAATGAAGATTGGGAGTCTTATCCCCATGAGTGGTGACCTCGCCGCTTACGGTAAATGCGTGCAACAGGGGGTCAACCTGGCGGCAAAGCATATCAATGAGGCGGGGGGACCGCTGAACATGAAGCTCAAGGTGGTCTTCAGGGATTCACAGACAGACCCAACAGCACTGAGAGATTCAGCCGAAAAGCTGGTAAATGTGGACAAGGTGCCGGCAATTGTTGGACCCATGATCAGATCAGACGTGGCGACACCCGTTACGGCACCGAATCATGTGGTCATCATATCTCCATCCAATACACCGACCTGGGTCACTACCTTGAAAGACGATGATTACACCTTCAGGACCACATCATCTGATGCCATTCAGGGAAAGGTTCTTGGAAAGCTCGCATGGGAAAGAAATTACAAGACTGCATCCATTCTTTATATTAATGATCCTTACGGCGGCGGCCTGGCGGAATCCTGTAAAGAATGGTTCGAGAAGAGCAGGGGGAAAATATTAGGCCAGGCATCCTACGATCCGGGAAAGGCCTCTTATAAAATGCAGCTCAAAGAACTGGCAAAAGGGAACCCTGATGTCCTGATCCTAATAGGATATCCTGAGAGCGGGACCGTGATCATCAGACAGGCACTATCAGAAGGGTTGTTCAGCCAATTCCTTTTTCCTGATGGAATGCAGTCTCAGCAGATTATTGACTCTGTAGGCGGGAATTATCTTGAGGGCATGTACGGGACAGGCCCCGGTGCAGCGGAAAACCCCTCATACAAGAGCTATCTAAAAGAGTTTAACAAGGTATATGGTGCCAATCCTGCCACAGCATACAGCGAAAACGCCTATGACGGTGTTGTGGTAATTGCGCTTGCTATTCAAGCTGCAGGGAAGGATGCCCTCAAGACAGATCCAGGAAAGGCAATTAGAGACAAATTGAGGGTGGTGGCAAACCCGCCCGGAGAAAAGATCATCGCCAGTGTGGATGGATTCAGGAAGGCTTTCAGACTCCTGGCCGAGGGCAAGGACATTGACTACGAGGGAGCGGCCGGTTCCATTGATTTTGACGAACACGGTGACACCATGACCCCTATCCTGGTCTGGAAGATTGAAAAGAGGAAAATCGTTCCTGTAAGATCGGTAATTCCCGATTAAGGGTCAAAAGAGGGACCTGGAAGGACGTGGGGTACAAAGTTAATGCATTTCCAGGTCTTTTAAAACAATTTTAGACTGATGATAAAAATCCATGCTGAGAGTTGAAAATCTAAGCAAGCGGTTCGGCGGGGTTCAGGCGATTCAGGACTGTACCCTGCAGGTGAAGGAGGGGACAATTACGGGTCTTATCGGACCCAACGGTGCAGGCAAGACAACCCTCTTTAACGTGATTACGGGGTTTAATAAGCCAAACGCAGGACGCGTCTTTTTCAAGGAGGAGGAGATCACCGGTTTACAGGCATTCCAGATTTTTCGCAGAGGTCTTTTTCGAACCTTCCAGATAACCCGGGAATACAAGGAAATGACAGTGCTCGAGAACCTTCTGCTCATCCCAAGAGACCAGATCGGAGAGAGACTTTGGAGTGCCTGGATCAGGAACAGGTCCATGAGGACCCAGGAAAAAAAGAACATCGAAAAGGCAATGGAAATACTAAGATTCCTGGAGATGGCTTCCAAAAAAGACATGCCGGCCAAATACCTGCCCGGAGGGGAAAAGAAGCTTCTGGAGCTTGGGCGGATGATGATGGTGGACCTAGATATGGTTTTGCTGGATGAACCAGGGTCCGGTGTTCCCCCTTTTCTGCAGAACAAGGTAATGGGCTATATCAGAAAACTCTCTCATGAGAGAGGGCTAACATTGTTTGTGGTTGAACACGACATGAATGTGATCATGAATCTCTGCACCCCCATCATTGTGATGACAGATGGGACAAAGCTGACAGAAGGCACTCCGAAGGAGATCCGTTCTGATCAAAGGGTGATTCAGGCCTATCTGGGAGAGCCTGATACTCAAGAATTCGAGAAATGAGTCTTTTAACTGTACGATCAATCACAGCCGGTTACGGCGTTCAGGATGTCCTATTTGACGTGTCCATTGAGGTCGATCATGGCAACGTCATTGCTGTCATAGGTCCGAACGGTGCAGGGAAGACCACCCTGCTTCGGGCAATTGTCGGGATCATCAGGCCAAAGACTGGTTATATCCTGTTCAAGGATCGTTCCCTCGTGGGGATGGAACCTGAGCATGTTGTTCGCATGGGCCTGGGTTGGGTTCCCCAGGAAGAAAATATCTTCCCTTCCATGACCGTTGCTGAAAACCTTGAAATGGGGGCATACATCTTGAGAGAGGATATCCATGAGCGCCTTGACGAAGTCTATGCCATGTTTCCTGCACTGGGACAGAGGATGCGCCAGATGGCCGGGAGCCTCTCAGGCGGTCAGCGGCAGATGCTGGCCGTTGCCAGGGGCCTGATGCCTCGCCCTGATCTCCTGCTCCTGGATGAGCCCACGGCTGGACTTGCCCCCAATTTGGTGCGGATGATGCTCGGAAAGATCAAGGAGGTGACAGATCAACTCAAACGGGCCGTCCTCTTAGTGACGCAGACCATTGATGCGTTGAAACTCTGCCAGAGAGGATATCTCCTCTCAGCAGGGGAAATCAAATATACGGATTCCACAGATCAGCTTCTTGGCAATCAGGAGGTAAGGCATCTCTATTTCGGCGGCGGAGCCACATCATTGGGATAAGATCCATTAAGATGGCGGATTTACTCGTAAGCGGAATTATCTATGGCAGCATCATTGCCCTGGGAGCCATTGGGCTGACCCTGATTGCCTCTATCCTCAATTTTTTCAATTTTGCCTATGGAGATCTCTTCAGTCTAGGGGCATTTATCACCTTCCTCTTCTTGGACCTCTTGGGTGATTGGGGGGCTTTTCCCGGTCTTTCATTCGGGGGAGGTCTCGTTGTAGCCACACTCCTCTCTGTTCTTATTATGTTGGCAATCATCCTCCTGATTGACCGGTTCTTTTTCAAGCCATTAAGGGAATTCGACGCCACACCCCTTTTCATGTCCCTCGCCTCCCTTGGCCTTGCGTTTATCCTCAGGGCCATTATTAACATCGTCTGGGGGCCCGAGATCCGATATTACAGTACGGCCATCCAGATTAGTAAAAAGCTGCCCTTTGGGATCCGGGTCAAGCCGGATGAGCTCTTTATCGTTATCTGTACCCTGGCCCTTGTGACCTTGGTCTATCTCATTTTGAAAAAGACCCGAATGGGCAAGGCCATGCGAGCCATGTCGGACAATCCTGTGCTGGCCAAGGCCTCAGGGGTGGAGACCGTCCGGGTCATCATGTGGACCTGGATTATTGCCGGAACCTTGATTACTGTTGCAGGGACCCTTTACGGCATCCAGGTTCAGCTTCGTCCTACTATGGGCTGGCACTTCCTTATTCCCCTCTTCGTTGCGGTCATCATGGGCGGAATTGGAAGCTTCTGGGGTGCCCTCATCGGTGGAATGGTGATCGGGATCTCTGAGGAAATGATTACAGCCGTGTTACAGAATGCCTTTCATTCAATGCAGATTGACGCTGATATGTCCGGTTATAAGCCGGCCGTTGCCTTCGTGCTGGTGGTGCTCATTCTGCTTATCAAGCCTCACGGCATATTTGGCAAAAAGGAGCATTGAGGCATGATTAGTTATTTCGTCTCCTTCTTAATTATGGGGAGCATATACGCCATGGCGGCCCTGGCCCTGAATCTTCAGTGGGGTTTTACAGGTCTGATGAATTTCGGTATTGGGGCCTTTTATATGCTGGGAGCTTACACGTCAGCTATCCTGACCTGCCCTGCCACCACAGAACACCTGGGCGGTTTTGGACTTCCATTGGTAGTGGGTTTCGCCGGGGCAGCCCTTGTCCCTGGGGTGGTCGCCTTTTTGATAGGATTTCCGGCGCTCCGGCTTCGAGGCGGAACGTTTGCCATCGCACTTCTGGCGATCCATGAAACCCTGCTGCTGACCGTGAGGAATGAATCCTGGCTGACTAACGGCGTTTGGGGTATCCGCGGCATACCGAGACCTTTTTTCGAAGTGATCAATCCAAGGCACTACGGCTATTTCTATCTGATCATTGCGGGCGGACTGCTGATCCTGGCCTATCTAGCCATCACAAAGTCCGTCGGTTCTCCATGGGGCCGAATCCTCAGGGGAATTAGCGAAGATGAAGACCTCACCTCTATGTCAGGCAAGAATTGTTGGAGCTATAAAATGCAATCCTTTGTCTTCGGCTCCATGGTCATGGGCATCGCAGGGGCCACATATGTCCACTATACAGGATTTGTGAGTCCCCAGGTGTTTAATCCCCTCATGTCCACCTTTTATGTCTGGCTGATCGTCATGGTGGGGGGAACCGGTAACAACAAGGGGGTGATTGTGGGTGCCTTCCTAGTCTGGGCCATCTGGGTAGGAAGCGATTTTTTGACAGACTTTGTGCCAGCGGCCGTTGCAACCAGAATCGGGTTCATTCGGATGTTATTCGTTGGGATCATACTGACAGTGACCATCCTCACTAGACCCCAGGGAATCCTCAGCCGGAAGAGATTGATCGCAGACTGGTATAGGTAAATCATGGAGGGAACACCTTTTTGTTTCGGGAGGAAGGCCAATGAAAACAATAGAGAGAGCGGATGTGATCTACAAATTCGATCCTGGCAATCAACCCGTCGCCTCTGTGGAAGCGGGTGAGACAATCCTTATAGAGACAGACGATTGCTTTGGAAGCCAGCTGAAGAGCGAGGAAGACCTTATCACGGAGGTCGATTTTTCAAAAGTCAATCCTGCCACAGGCCCCGTAGAGATCAAGGGTGCCATGCCTGGAGATCTCCTGGCCGTGGATATCCTTGACATTGACCTCGGAACAAAGGGATTTATGGTCGCCATCCCTGATGAAGGGGGCTTTGGTCATCTCATCGAAGAGCCCGCTACAAAGCTGATCCCCGTCTCAGAGGGCAAATTCTGGTTCACCCCCGACCTTTCCTTTCCTATTAACCCAATGATTGGCGTAATTGGCGTCTCCCCCTCGGAGAGAGCCGTACCCTGCGGTGAGATCGGGAACCATGGTGGAAACATGGATGCCAAGGTTATCTGCCCTGGCGCAAGGGTCTATTTTCTTGTGCAGAAAGATGGCGCGATGCTGGCAATGGGAGATGTCCATGCGGGTATGGGAGATGGTGAATCCGTGATCTGCGGGGTGGAGATCACAGCCCGGGTTAAGGTCAGGGTAGAGCTGATCAAGTCCCATCAATTCCGCCCCCCCAGGCCAGTGGTGGAACTGAGCGACAGGTTTATCACAATCGGTCACGGCCCTTCTCTGGATGAGGCAGCTTCAACGGCCCTTGATGACATCCTGAAACTTATCCGTTATAAGACCAATATGCCTGTTTCGGAGATTGCCATGTTAATCAGTGCGGTGGGGAATCTTAAGGTCTGCCAGATCGTTGACCCACAAAAGACAGCACGGGTTGAAATCCCCAAGTCTATCCTGGAATTTCCAGATCAACCGGTCTTTTCATAAAAGAAGATTAGACTTAAGGGGACGCCCTTAAAAAACTAGATTGACGAGAAAGGTTGCCTCGGAGAGTAATGGAGGGGCGGGCCAAGCTATCTTATTGATATTCAACGGCTATCGTTCCAAAAATAGGTGTTTTCAGGCCCTATATCACCCTTTTCGACCTCAAAATGGTCAACATAGGGTACAGATGGCTCTCGGAGCTGATAGCGTTCCCCGATTTTTTTGACTTTTCTTCCCCTGACCAGACCACCCAGCATGGATTTCACACTCTCTACAAAGCCAACCCCAGTTAAATAGTTTTCTAATTTAACGGGGTAAAAATTCTCTCTTATGACATCGGTGTGTGATTTACCCCGTTAAATGTTTACCCCGTGAAATGCTGAGCTTATTTAACTGGGGCTTGCCCTGTTGAATGGGGAGCCTATTCTATCGGGGCGGAGCATATTTAACTGGGGTGTGCCAGATGTGACCCGGAATATAATGTCTTTTCGCTCTTGCCATGGAGCCCTAAGAATAATCCTCTTTTTGACTGCAAAAACGATGATATAGACCCGAAATCAGGCCCTATTTTTCAATTTAATATAACCATTTGAATGACTTAGCTTGGCCCGATCCCATCGCGAACATCCCGATCATCGCGAGCTTTGAAGGCAGACTGCAAAAACATCTTGAATGGCAGCTGCCATTTGATTATCTTCTATGAAAAAAAGCCGCCCGGCGATCTTCCGGACGGCTGGCTTACAGGGCGAACCTGAAACCCAGCTACATTTCCCCTGTCAGAAAAATGGTGATTGATGTCAGATTTTAAGGAAAGGTATAGTATCATCCTTTTGTGGAAAGCCAGGCAGGGCTCTTCAACCGGGATTCGTGAACATTGAACCGCTCAACCCAGGAGGCAGTTCATGCAGATATTGGTGGATGCGGACGCATTGCCCAATGTGATAAAGGATATCCTGTTCAAGGCCGTGAAAAGGCTGCGCATTCCCTTGACCATGGTTGCGAATCAGTCTGTGACCGTAGAAAAGTCGAAATATATCAAGAGCATCGTCGTATCATCCGGTCCTGATGTGGCGGACGATCGGATAGTGGAACTGGGTCAGCAGGGCGACCTGGTGGTTACAGCTGATATCCCCCTCGCAGACCGTGTTGTTGCAAAGTGTGCATATGCCCTTGACCCGCGAGGCGATCTCTATACCGAGGAAAACATCAAGGA
>JAUUVE010000384.1 GCA_030589715.1 Desulfobacteraceae bacterium
GTTGGAATGTTGATATTGAAGGAAAGATACTCTTTTATTAACTTCGTTGTCAAGAGCGAATTCTGTCCTTATCTCAATATCCCATTTCCCCAAACCCATTATTCCATTATTCCAACATTCCAATTGTAAGCGAAGCGAACTAAGTTCTTATTTGTGCCTCCGTGCTTGAAAAATCGGACGATGCCCGATAAATGCCATCCACAGCCGATTTTTTACTTGATTTGACCGGGACTATGGGTTATTCAGGTGTGCTCTTGGCTGTCAATGCCGTCTATAAGCATGATCCTTATGGGAAATGATACTGTGTGCCTTTGCCCCTCCTCACAAAGAGATGGAAGAGAGGGTCTTAATGATGGAGTGAATTATGGATAAAAAGATCAAACAGTCCCTGATCGACATTGTGGGCGAGGAAAACTATACTGACAGCCTGATCGATATGGTTTCATACTCGTATGATGCCTCCGAGCATCGGCATAGGCCTTCCTGTGGTGTGTGGGTTAAGTCTGCCGAGCAGGTCTCGGAAATCCTAAAGCTGGCCAACCGGGAACATATTCCGGTCATTCCCAGGGGCGCCGGAACAGGCCTCTGCGGCATGGCTGTCCCTGTTAGTGGAGGGATTATCTTGGACCTGAGTCATATGAATAAGATCCTGAAGATCAGTATTGAGGACCGTTTAGCGATTGTCCAGCCCGGCGTTATTTACGCTGAGCTGGATAAGGCCCTGGCCCCACACGGGTTCTTTTTCCCGCCCGACCCTGCAAGCGAAAAAGTCTGCACATTGGGAGGGAATGTGGCCACGAATGCCGGAGGTATAAGGGGAGCCAAGTATGGTACCACCCGGGACTATGTCTTGGGGCTCAAGGTTGTCCTGCCGGACGGCCGGGTCATGAGAACCGGTTCCAACACCATGAAGAGTGTATCCGGCTATGATCTGACCAAGCTCTTTGTGGGTTCCGAGGGAACCTTGGTGGTCATCACTGAGATTACCTTTAAAATAAATCCCAAACCGACAGCGACCACCACTGCCCTTGCCACGTTTGACAAGTTAGAGGATGCAGGTCGGGCCGTCAGCCAGATCACGTACAGCGGTATCCTCCCCCGTGCCTTAGAGATTCTGGGCAGGCACACCATCCTGGCCATCAACCAAAATACAGACCTGAACCTCCCGGAGGTGGATGCCATGCTCTTGGCGGAGACAGATGGCTACACCAAGGAAGAGACGGATTATCAGATGAAGAAAATCATCGAGGTCTTTAAAAAGAACAACCCCAAGGAGATTAAGGAGGCGAAGTCCGAAGAAGAGGCAGCGGAGCTATGGTTAGCCAGAAAGTCTTCCTATGCCGTGCTGGCAAGGATCAAGACACACTTTGTCCTTGAAGATGTGACGATTCCCATGGCAAGGATCGCTGACATGCTCAAAGGGATTGAGGCAATTATGGAGAGGCACAACATCCAGATTGCCACCTTTGGTCACGCCGGTGATGGTAACCTGCATCCCCAGATCCTCTATGACGGCTATGACCCAGAGCAGGTAAAACGAAAGGAGGCTGCAAGTGCCGAGCTCTTTCAATTGGCCGTTGAGTTGGGCGGAACCCTTTCTGGTGAGCATGGCATTGGCCTTTCCAAAGCACCTTTTATGACCTTAGAGCATGACCCTGTGGCCATGGACGTGATGCGTGCCATTAAAAGATTATTCGATCCCAATAATATCCTCAATCCTGGCAAGATGGCACTGGAGGCATAAAATGAAAACAAAGTACGACTTTGAAAAAAGATTTCGCGATCAGATCCTGCTCTGCTCACGATGTGGGTTCTGTCAGGCGGTCTGCCCTGTCTATGGATCTACCCTTCGTCCTGCCTTAAATGCCCGTGGAAAGATGCTGCTCCTGAAAGAGGTAATGGACGGGAAAATCGATCTCGGTGATGAGCTGATCGAGACCCTTTTTCAGTGTACCACCTGTGCCAGCTGCCATGAAAATTGTCCTTCAGAGGTAAAGGTCCCCGAGATCATCAAGCAGGTGAGAAAGGATATGGTCAATATCGGCTCCTGCCACCCTGCCTTTAAAGGGATGAATGAGATACTTCAGAGGCACACCAACATCTACGCGGAGGATGAACCGGAGGATTTTGAAAGAGAGCGAAACAAAAAGGCCGAATACGTCTACTTCATAGGATGCGTGGGGTCGTATCGGGAAGACGGGGCAACAATGGCTGCCCTGGACCTCCTTGACCGCCTCAAAGTGGACTATACCTTGATCGATGAGATCTGTTGTAGCGGTGTGCTCGAAGATGTGGGTTATCAGATCAACGAAGACCTGGCGCGAAAAAATATCGAGCTCATCTCGGCAACGGGTGCCAAAACTGTTATTACCGGGTGCCCTTACTGTTTCCGGACCTTCAACAATAAACCGCAGTATGCTGAGCTCAGGGAGAAGGGGATCAAGGTCATCCACACTGTCCAGCTCTTGAAGGACATGGACTTGGGTGTCAAGAGTGACAAGCGGGTGACCTACCACGACCCCTGTGATCTGGGCAGACATTGCGGCATTTATGAAGAGCCGAGGCAGACCATCCGGAAGATTGCACCAGACTTTGTTGAAATGCCCCATCACCATGTCGATGCCCTCTGTTGCGGGGCCGGCGGAGGCGTAAGAGGCGCCTTTCCCAAAAACTCCATTGCCATGGCCAGACGCAGGCTCCAGGATGCTGAGGAGCCTGGTGCTGAGGTGGTGCTGACAGAGTGTAATTCCTGTGTCCATAACCTGTCCAATGCCAAGTTGCGCAAACAGAAGTTCAAGATCTATAACATAACCGAATTCATTAACGAATTGATGGATGAGAACTCAAGATGAGGGGCAGGCAAAACCAATAATTTAACGTCTCGGAAATTCTACAACTTATTGAAATTAGGTGGATTTTTTGAGGCTTGATGTTTATGCCTCGTACATGGAATAATGGAATAATGGAATGTTGGAATGTTGATATTGAAGGAAAGA
>JAUUVE010000286.1 GCA_030589715.1 Desulfobacteraceae bacterium
GCCAGGGTTTCAAATTTCAAGTTTCTCTCAACAAAAACGATAAGACCTCGTTGGAGACTGTATGCCAGGATAATCCAAAAAAGCCCACATATAAGGGGCTGTCAAATGACCTGCGAGCATACACAATATTGATGAGCTCCCATAAAGTCAAATGGGAACATCCGCAATCTTTTGACCTCCGTTTCTCCATCCCCCCCTCCAGTGAGGCAGTACAATAAAAAACCGTTTATAAATTGAAAAAATGTGATTTGCAGGAATCTGCGGATGGACACGAGTCAGGAGGCTCAAACTGCTCCATTGACATTGGAGTGGTCAATATCTATGATCCTTCGCCATGAGACGTATCAACAGGGTATATCTTATAAGACACGGCCAGATAAATGGCTACGAAAACTTTCCCGTCTATGGGCATACCGAGGTGGATCTTACCGAGATCGGTATCCTCCAGATGCAGCAGGTGGCAGAACGTCTCCGGTTTGCGGAGATCGGGGCCATCTATTCCAGCGATTTAGAGAGATCCGCCTCGGGGGCCCGTATGATAGCCCGTTATCATGATGTTCCCCTCCATTTTTTGTCTGAGCTCAAGGAGATCTATTTTGGCGATTGGGAGGGTCGCACCATGGCTGAGATTCGAAGTGATTTCCCAAAAGAACTGGCCAAGCGCCAGGCCGATCTGGCCAACTATCAGCCCCCCGGGGACGGTGAGTCCATTGGGCGTTTCTCAAAAAGAATAATGAAAATTTATGAACGTATCCTTTCGGAGCAAAAGGACAACGATATTGTCATCGTTGCCCACGGGGCCGTCAATCGGGTTATTCTTTGTGAGGCACTTGGTTTGGATATTGTCCACATGTTCAATATTCAACAGGACTATGGGTGCCTCAACATCATCGATTACTTCACAGATTCCAGGGTAGTAAGACTGGTAAACGGCTGAGGCCAAATTTTTCCTTGCACTGATCTATTTTTAAATATAAAAATAGTGAAAATGTTTGTGACATTTTTCACAGTGTTGGTCAACCTCGCCCGAGAACTAATCATCAAACCAGAAATCCAACATAATATAGGGGGGTAACATGAAAACCATCAAAGTAAAAGATCTGATGGTGCCTCTTGAAGAATATGCGACTGTTCCCGAGGACGCCACCTTGTTCGAGGCAGTGGCAGCGCTGGAAGAGGCCCAAAACAAGCTGGACCGGACGCGGTATAAGTATCTGCACAGGTCAATACTCGTATATGATAAGAACAGCCAAATAGTGGGAAAGATAAGCCAGCACGATGTGCTCAGGGCCCTTGAGCCTGCATACCTGGAGTTGGGAGACCCCGGCAGGTTATCACGCGCCGGTTTTAGCCCTCAATTCCTCAAGTCCATGCTAGAACACCAGCCCCTTTGGCAAAGCCCCCTCAGAGATATATGCAGCAAGGCGGCAAATATTAAGGTAAAGAAGTTCATGCATACCCCTACCGAGGGTGAATATATCGGGGAGACCGCTACCCTGGATGAGGCAACACACCATCTCGTTATGGGCCATCACCACTCTTTGCTCGTGACCAGAGGCAAGGATATTGTTGGAGTATTGCGGCTTGTCGATGTGTTTGGAGAGATTTTTGGGATCATGAAAACTTGCGTGCTCTGAACCCGGAGGCAGGTCTAAAATGTGCGACATCAAAGCGACAGAGAGAAAAGGAGGGGTTTCTTTATGAGCCACGAAATGGAACATGATGCAGGTGGAGGCGGAATCCTGGCCAACAAGCTACTCTGGATCTGCATCGGCGCCGGTATTTTTATTCTGATCGCCTTTATCCTGCCTACGCCCCAGTCTATGCTTGAGATAGTAGAGAAATATGGTTTTGCCAAAAAGATGATGGAGTGGGAGGTGGCCCAAAGCCCAGCGGATGCCGCCCACAAGACCATGATTGTCCTGGGCATAATTCCCATGGCCGTCATCTTTTTTGCCACCGAGGCAATCCCCATCGGGTTGACCGGTATCTTGATGCCCATCCTGGCCTACTTTCTCCACCTTCTGCCCCGCGGTATGATAGGCAAGACCTTTGCGGGGGATGCCCCCATGTTCCTGCTGGGGGTCCTGGCCATGGGTGTGGCAGTTGTAGATGTGGGTTTGCACAAGAGGTTGGCCAGCTGGCTGCTGGGCTGGACAAAGGGGTTCCTGGTTCCCGTTTTCGTCCTGTGCATCAGCATGGCCGTTGTTGGTTCATTTATATCCGCACACGCCATGTGTGCGTTTATGACACCGGTGATGGCCGCGGTTTATTTTGGCGCGGTATCGGCAAGGAGCAAGGGAGGTAGGATAGAACACGATCCTGCCCTGGCAAAGTTCCTGATGTTCGCACTCTGCTATTCACTGAACGTCGGAGGCGTCGGATCTCCTGCCGCAGGAGGCCGAAACGTCATAATGATGGGGTTCTGGAGTGAATACAACGTGCCCATGGACTTCTTCACCTGGATGAAATATGGGTTCCCAATAGTTCCGATCCTCGGAGTACTTGTGGCCGTTTACATGCTGGTTCTTTTTGGCAAAAAGATCAAGACCAAGGACCTCACCCCTGGCCTTGCTGCCATAAAAGAGGAGACCAGAAAGATGGGCAAGATGGCGTATGCGGAGTATGTCACATTCGGGATGCTGCTCTTAATCCTGTGCTTGTGGATCGTGGGTGGAGAGGAATTCGGGCTCGGGGGCCCGTCGCTCCTGGCACTCTTGATCCCGGTCATTTTCAAGACTACGGACTGGAAAAAGATCCTGGGCGGAATATCCTGGGACGCATGGTTTATGTATTGCGGGGCCTTGACTTTGGGCGCACTTCTAAAGGAGAGTGGGGCGGCCCTGTGGCTGGCGCAGAGTTTCTTGAAAATCCTCGGACACGTGGGTATGAGTGAGGGGTATGGTCTATGGGTTGGTCTCTCGGGTCTCTCCGGTTTGATGACCAATTTTATGTCTGACGCCGGCACGACAGCCCTCCTGGGTCCAATTGTGATCCCTATGGGCATCATGACAGGTGTCGCTGGGGAACCATGGGCAGTGGGTCTGGCAGTGGCCTTTGCTACCTCTTTTGCGCATTTCTTGATTGTGGGCACCCCTAACAACGCCATAGTCTACGGCCTGGGTATCTATCCGGATACGGGCGAGAAGATGCTTCATCCCATGGACTTCGTGAAGTACGGCTTCATACTCTGGATTCTCTCAATGGGGGTGCTCTGGGTAGTCGAATTCCTGGTGGTCTACAACGTTATTGGATTTCCAGAGGGGATTCTTGAGACTGCCAGACAGGCCATGCAAAGCACCACCCGATAGGAAAGGGGATAGAAAGCTTTACATATTGTAAAAAATCCTGAAACCTTTTTTGGCGATCAGAAAAAGTCTCATGGTGTTTTGCCCGGGCAATGCTTTTTAGTTTCCGATTCCTGGATATCTCCATTTTCATCCTCTGTATCACACTGCTTATGGAGGTGTATTTGGCCATTTTAAATTCTTTGCCAATTTCATCCAGCCTATCCCCCTGTTCATCACATGATCCCGAATTTCACAAGTCTTGCCGGAAGACCGCAAATCGTAAGGGCTTGCAAAGGTTTTCCTTCATCCATTCGGTTCCCCAAGTCTCCCAGCAAAGGCCGAAATAGAAGGGCTCTAAAAACACACTTGCGAAATTCGGGATGATACCATGCTCCAGGATATTGTATTCTTAGCGGCCTTGACATAGAACCCCTCAACCATATTTTTCCACCTGAGTTAAGAGTGGATTTGACCCTTACTCCTGTAATGGTGATACCCACCGCTTTTACTTACCTTTGATCCTCCTTGTTGCGGTTGCCATTGGGCTAACCCGCTTCAGACACAATAGAGCGAAGTTTTTA
>JAUUVE010000080.1 GCA_030589715.1 Desulfobacteraceae bacterium
AACGCCATCCTCATCATTGTTAGCAATCCCTTAGATGCCATGTGCCATGTGGCATATGAGACCAGCGGGTTTCCAAAGAACAGGGTCATCGGTATGGCAGGTGTCCTGGACTCGGCCCGCTTTCGTGCCTTCATTGCCATGGAGCTAAATGTTTCGGTTGAAAATACCCATGCATTTGTCCTGGGTGGTCACGGTGATACAATGGTCCCGCTGCCCCGCTACTCCACTGTTGCGGGCATTCCCATTACAGAACTGATGCCACCGGACAGGATTGAAGCCCTGGCGGAAAGGACCAGAAACGGCGGTGCGGAGATCGTCGGCCTCCTCAAGACGGGGAGTGCTTATTATGCTCCGTCCTCTGCTGCAGTTGAGATGGCAGAGGCCATCCTGAAGGACAAGAAAAAGATACTGCCCTGTGCTGCCCTCTTGGAGGGTGAATATGGGATAGATGGTCTCTTTATCGGTGTTCCGGTGAAGCTGGGGGAAAATGGTGTGGAGGAAATAATTGAGATTAAACTGACTGCGGAAGAGGAGGAGGCGCTTGGCCGTTCCGCAGATGCGGTGAGGGGTTTGGTGGAAGACCTTAAACGGTTAAGTACCTCAAACATGTGAAATGGTGCCAATCGGAAATGCGCTTACTGCCATTATTTAAGTAGGAGCCCAGATTGGATGAGATGGCGATTCTATCCCATCTTGAGGCATTGGCTCATAGCCTTGAAATAAAGGTCCGCTATGAGGGTCTGGAAGGTGAGACCGCCTTTCCCACAGGCGGTCTTTGTCGCATAAGGAATGAACATGTTATCATTGTAAATGAAAGGGTGCCCATAAGGGAGAAAATCCAGACCTTGGCCAAGGCCTTGAGACGTTTTGACCTCAACCGGGTTTACATCAAGCCCGCCCTTAGGGATCTCCTGGAAGAGGGGAGGGGAGCAAAAGATTAGGTTTTTAAAATATCAACATTTTCTTGGACTTTTTCTTGGCTCTCCTCTTTGGTCTGAATGAAGTTCGGTTGTATAACTCGAGATATTTGGCTAAACAGAGCTTCATGTCCTTCCTTTCACAGATTTCCTGAATCCCCCGTATGTCGTGATAGTAGTCGAGCTGTTGATAGATCTCTTTGGATATCTGATGTAAATGGTGGGATCGGACCATGGTTTCGTCCACCTCAAATCCTCTGGCCTCCATGACCCGGGGCCCAGCAAAGATCACCAGCGCACCTGGTTCTGCAATAATGATATCTCCGAGGGCGGCATAGCTGGCGATTGCCCCGCCTGCGGAAGGATCCGCCAGGATGGATAGATATGGGAGTCCATGCCTCTTCAGCCGATTCACCGACTCGATGGTTTTTACCATCTGCATGAGTGCTGATATCCCTTCATAGAGCCTTGCACCGCCTGAGCAGCAGAGGCTGATGAAGGGTAAATTTTCCTGAATGGCAAGGTCTACGGCCCTTCTGAACTTTTCGCCAAACACCACACCCATGGAGCCCCCGCAGTAGTAAAAGGCCCCGATGGCCATGACCACAGGGAAGTGGTGTATTTGTGCCCTCCCAACAACAAGGGATTCCTCGAAGTGAGAACGTCCCTCCTGCCTGGCCAGGAAATCTCGGTAGTAATCGGTGATTGCATCCTCTTCCAGGAGTTGGTCTACGGTCAGGTTTCGGTAAAGCTCATGGAAGGTCCCGGTGTCAGCAAGGCAGTCGATCCACCCGCTAGCCCCCAGGGTGTAAGAATATCCGCATTCAGGGCACACATTGAAGTTATCAAGCAAGGACTTGAGGGGGATTAGTTTGCCGCATCCTTTGCCCGTTTTGCTCCCTCCTTGTCCGGCGCCGCATTGGACAAATTCGGTGTCAGTCTCTATTTCTTGGAAATTTCCATAGTCATCGGCCACGTCTATCAGGCTTGTATAATTGACGATGTTGATATCCGGTGGGGGTTTGCGAAAGGCCTTCTTGATAGGCTTTTCTATGTACCGTTTGATGTCATAAAGCCTCCCGCTCCCTTTGGAAACACCGTACTGTTTGGCCCTGATCTCTCGTTTCTTGATCAGTTTGTTGATACGTGAACGAGAAAGGTCCCTGATTGCCTTGCTAAGAAACTGCCTGATATTCTCGGCGGTCTCTTGCTGATCGGTGACATCCTGGGGTGAAGGTACAATTCGATCTATTACCTCCAGATCCTTGAGGTCCCTGGCAGTAGGTTTGAGAATGGTAAGGGCATCTTCGATGCGGGTTGGGTCTCTGAATACAATGGCGGCCATGCTTTCAGGGGGAGCGGTTGCATAAAGGGCATCTTCCATTTGGCCCCTGATGTCCGTCACCTGAATGGCCAGAGCTCCCCCGCTCCCTCCTTCCCCCAGGATCAGGGATATGGTCCGTAAGGGCAAGGTCAAAAACTCACGGATAAGGTGGGCTATAAAAAAGGCCTGAAAACGTTGTGCCGAGTACATGGAGATGTCTGCACCGTAGGTGTCGATTATGGAGAATACGAAGGTATTCTCCGGGTCTGAGGCGCGGGCCCTTTTCAACACGGTCAAGATGTATGAATGATCGTCCGAGGTAAGCATTCCATAATTCAGCTTCTTGAGATCCTCCTTGCTCTGCAGATCCTCAGGCTTGGGCTTTTGTTGGGCAATCAAAAAAAGCTTCTTGGCTTCAAACTGGCAGGACCCCGCTAACAGGGAGCCTTGAGGGGCTAGGAAGGGTTCAAAATCAGGGAACAGCTTATCAATTACATGAGAAGCCCTAGGCCGGAATGGATGCCTGGTCCGCTTCTTAAAGATCTCAACAAGGTCTAACTTGGCCATAATGGGTGCCTTTCGGATGTTGCTTAGCAGTCAAGATCCAAGATCAAGGATGTTGGACCCGTGGAATCAAACATCAGGATTCAATAGGGTCTAATTAACATTCCTTCAAGTAATTATCAATTACTTCCCGTAAAGTTTACCCCGATGTTGCATTAAAATTCACCCGGGTGCACGAAATGTGCTGCCATACAAGTACAAAAATTGATAATTGACCCCGATGTTGCATTGAAAGGCCCCCGAAGTCACGGAAAATGGTACCGAGTTGACAGGGTTTGTATCGGGATGAGGAGAGGATGTTCTCAGTTTTTTGGATAAGATCTGTTGAAGTAGTCCTTGAGGATCATTGCATGATCAAATGCCAGATGTTCAGGGATGGAATTGCGGAAAAAAATCCCCACATCTTTGGCATCGTCAGCGGCCTTGGGTTCTCCCGTAGCCCTGGCCACAAAGACCACGGAGATGGTGTGGCGTCTGGGGTCCCTCTTGGGATCTGAATAGGCACCCAATTGATACAAGAGCTCCACTTTCAAGGAGGTCTCTTCCTCTGCCTCCCTAATGGCAGCTGATTCAAGGCTCTCACCGTAATCCACAAAGCCCCCAGGAAGGGCCCATCCGGTTGGAGGGTTTTTTCTCTTTATGAGTACGATGCCGGTGTCTTCCCTCGAGGCTTGTTTCTGTGGGGGGATGGGGTTTGTTTCGATAATGATATCAACCGTGGGAAAGGGGTTCCGATATTTTTCCATCATCTTCCCGCAGTGGGGACAAGAGACGTGATGTTTCATAAGGCTTGTTTGTCCTTTAAGATCTGATTCTTCACGTAAAACATCCTTTGGACGGCCGTGAGATTGGACAGTACTGCAAGTAGTAAAAGAGTAAGCTTTATGAGGACGGGGCCGATAACGGGTATTGGGGCAACCAGTGATCCGATGATAAGGAGGGTGACCCTTTCAGGCCTTTGCATCAAACCTACCTTGCAATCAATCCCCAATCCTTCCGCCCTGGCCCTGGTGTAACTGACCATGAATGATCCGGCTATAGCCAATATTATTAGGAGGACGACCCAGGGGCTTTGGTGCCGGGCTGAAAAGTACCATGCAAGGCCCAGGAAAATGAAGACCTCGCCGAACCTGTCCAGGGTACTATCAAAGAAGGCCCCAAACTGTGAGCGCTTCCCCGTTTGCCTTGCAATCTGTCCGTCCAGGACATCGCAGGTACCAGCCAACACCACGATCCAGCCTGCCCAGAAAAAGGCTCCAGTACTGTAAACTACCCCTGCCACCATGCTCAAGATCAGTCCAGCCAGCGACAGGATATTGGGATGAACACTTAATCGTGCCAATAGATTGCCAACGGGTTGTATAATTCCCAGATATCGTTCCCTGTTTTTATCGCTTAAAAAGGTGAATTCACCCATTCATATGCTCTTCTTAAAAGGATTAACCATCAGAGTCATAACCGGTATCAATGTCGGCAAACACTATCAGAGGTATCATTTTTTGTCAAAAAAGTGGGCCAGTTTCAGCAGAGTGAAAATTTCCTTCCCAGGGTCACGATGTTTCAATCAGGGCCTTCATTCTTTTTAGGACCTCGTCTCTATTGAGATAAGATTCGATCCTAAGACCCCTTTCCTCCCTCCCCTGCCCGCTAATAAAGATAATAGTGGGGACACCCCGGATTTGATAACGCTTTAGAATCTCCTCCTGGTAGGGATGCCGTTTTGTCAAGTCGACCCGGACAGTAACGAAATCTCGGCTCAGCCTTATTATGTCAGGATCTGTAAATACCTTCTTGTCCAATGCCCTGCAAGGCCCGCACCAATCTGCGTAAAAGTCCAGGATCACAGGCTTGTCTTCTCTGACAGCCTCCGTTAGGACTGCCTGGCCATACGGGACCCAATGAACTCTCTCACTTGCCGAGGGCTTGACCAGAAAAAGGATGATTGCCCCGCCGATCAGGGTCACGCCCAGGCCCATCTTGATATAGTGAAAGATGGCCAGGGCCCCGCCGCTCCTGTCGAGCCACCCTAGGTGTAGCCCAGCGCCTGCAAGTATTGCGGCGAAAAGTGCGGATTTGCCGGTAGAGCCTGGAATCAGAGGCTCCAACAGATAGCCTGCCATACCCATAAGGACCCATCCCAAGAGCTTCCTGATCCATATCATCCATTGCCCTGACATGGGCAGTCTTTCCAAGGCCCCTGAGAAGATTGCCAATATTGAAAGGGGCAGACCCAGACCAATGCTCAGGACAAAGAAATAGATAAACCCCAAAAAGGCGTCCCCTTTCTGTCCCACGTATGTGAGGAGCCCCAAGATAAAGGGACCAAGACAGGGGGCAGCCACAATGCCCAAGGTCAGGCCCATGAAGAAGCTTCCGAAATATCCACCAATGTTTCTGGAGGCAACCCTGGTCAGGCCCGAAGGGATGCGAAACTCCCAAAGGCCAAAAAAGCTCAGACCCAAGGAAACCAGGATTCCTGCCACAACCATCAGGACCACGGGATTTTGGAGGGCGGAACCCAGTAAGCCACCGGAAAGGGCGGCAGTCAGACCCAATATTGAGTTGGTAAAGGCCAGGCCTGAGATGTAAAGGAGCCCATGGATCACGGTCTTCCCACGTATCTTTTCGCCAATGCCCCCAAAATAGGCCACGGTGATAGGGATGAGCGGGTAGATGCAGGGGGTGAGATTAAGGGCCAGCCCACCTAGAAAAATGCCCAAAAGGGTCAGCCAGAGACCACCATCCATGCTCCAGCCAGCGACCGGTCGAGAATAAGCAGGACCGCCCTCTTCTGAATAGAACATTGTCTGGTTTTGGACTTTGGTATGGGCTCCCCGTGGGGCAACCAATAGAGAAAGGGAGATCGGTACGTTTTCCGGCGGCAGACACAAGCGCGATGAACAGGCCTGGTAAGAAAGCCCACCTTTTAGCAAATGCGTGCCTGGTGTGATTTCGGGGTTGACCCTCAATTGGGCACGGACAAGAAATTGCCGCGAAAAGACCTCGACCGGTTCATTGGTGTATTCGAACTTCTTTTTTTCAGTGGGTGGAAATCGGATATCCTCTACCTTGAGTCCTTGGAGGTCGGAAAAGGAGAGAACGGTTGGGATTAGGCCATCTCTACCGGCCTTTGTCCCGTGGATATACCAGGGGGTGGAGACACTGATCTCAAAAAGAATAGGATAGACCCCCCCGGCTGGATAGCGATCACGGGAGTTTATGACATCCACTTTGGCGATGGGCGTCTTTGTGGATACTCCCCAAGAGTCGGGCGGGCGGCATAATACACCCACAAGGATGAAAAGGCATACCCCCAAGGGGTATCGTACCAGGAATCTACCAGAGAAAAACATAGGGCACTCTTTCCTTTGAAGGACCTTCCGATAGCCCCCTCTCCCTCAGACTCGGCCTTTTTCCGAGGCAAATAGCTATGCCACTGGAAGTGGGATGCCAGCCCCTGCCGAGCCCAGACCGGCATCCGGCTCGGTAGGATAGCAAGGTCCAACCTTGGGGGACCTTATATAGCTTTCAAGAAAAAGTTTCTGGAGTACTGTGGCCTGCGAGCTTTAAAGAGGTTCTGTCTCGACTGCTGAGAGAAACTGGAAATTTGAAACCCTGGCCCAGACCTGATCACCCAGATGACGCTGAAAAGAAAGGCGAACAGAAAGAGCACTGGGGGAAGCAGAGTAGCCAAATCCAGTCGCACTAGGGCGGGCTGGAAACTGGATAACACTTAGAAATGTCAACATATCTCCAAGCCCGCCCTAGTGCGACTGGATTTGGCTATTCATGGCATCACGACCGCTTTCTTAGTACGTCGCCTTTTCTTTCAGCACCACCTGTAGAATCAGGTCTGGGCCAGGGTTTCAAGTTTCGAACCAAAGCTACCCCCAAGGCTTCAAACTGACTTCGGTGATCAAAAACCAAAATCTTTTTCTATAAGCCTATATTAATTAATGATACCTAAAAAGTTTCACTTTGTCAAAGATTTGTTAGACTTAGGAGAATTCAAAGTATTTGAAAAAAGGTGTTCATATCATCCCCACCATAAATGGCGGAGCGTTCTAACGAGGTAAAGCGCAGGATAGGTGTGGATGTGGTCAAGGACTGGGCGTGGAAGAAGCAGGTCCTAGACCTCCAAGGGTTTTACCTCTTTCTTCCTCCTAAACTTATCGAGCTTCTCTTTCAGTTTTTCCAGCGCTTCTTCTAACCGTGTCAATACTTCCTTTTGAAACTTATCACGTGCCATCTTTTCCGCTCGTTTAATCTTATCCAACAGGCGCTTCCATTCCTTTTCAAGCCTTTTGAATTCTCGGCTTTCCGGGATCTTCCGCAATTCCTCTGAGAATTTCTTCACCTGCCTCTTAATGTCTTGAAGAAGTTCATCAAGGTCATCCGATACCTGACAGAAAGATGTCTCACTCCCTTTTGGGGCACGGGCTATTTCAAAGTCCTTTGCCGTGATGATCTGGGGAGTAGCAATCGCACGGTCTATTTGGCCTGACCCCAAAATAACTACACATAGGATCATTGACATCAGGAGCTCCTTGAACATAATATTCCTTTCTGCGCTACTTTGAATCAGCATGTTCCTAGCAAAAGAATTTCTTGGTTCATTTTATGACTTTGAAGCATTAAAGGGGCCTGTCTTTTTTCCCTAATGACCGGTCTCTATGCTTTCATTCCTTACCAAATACGGCAGGGATTCAGGTCCGAAGCTCAGTTTCCTGAAAAGCTTCTTTTCCACATCTTTACATAGATCAAAATTCATCTTGATTGCACGGCTGATTCCTACCCGGTTACCACCGTATCGTCCTAAGATATATGAAAGGCGTTCTCTGAGACTAACAATCTCATCGTGGTTCACGCGTTTGTCTGCATAGTAGACGACTTCTCTCTCTGAGCAGTTCCCATTGATATCATAGTCCATCAGCCTCACATGCTGCCCCACAATATCAGCAATCTCATCAAGGTTATTTTGAATACAGATTTGTCTACCAATTTCAGCGTGGTCCTTATCGGAATTTAGGCATACAGTCTTTCCAATGTCATGGAGGAGGGCTGCTGCCGTCGTCTTCTTTACGGAAATACTTACTCCGGCATCCAGAAGCTCCGTTGCAATCAAGCGAGCCACTCTTGCAACCAGCACAGAATGGGCCCTGATATTGTCAAGCATCTGATGCCGATCCATTAGTTGAAAGCAGATGTCG
>JAUUVE010000058.1 GCA_030589715.1 Desulfobacteraceae bacterium
ACTACATCTTTGAAAATAGCTACCGGACCCAGATGCAACAACATGCCCCTTTGGAGCCTCACAGCAACATTGCGCAAATTGGTAGCAACGGTAAGCTCCATATCATTTCCACTACCCAGGGAACCTTTAATGTCAGGGTATTACTGGGCAAGATCCTCAAGATGCCCCTTAATAAAATTCGCGTTACCCGCCCTCACATTGGGGGTGGCTTTGGCGGAAAAAATGACCTCTTCGATGAAATTCTTTCTGCCCTCCTTGCCATAAAGGCCAAACGGCCTGTCAGGTTGGTCAACACACGTGAGGAAGAGTTTAGCTCGACACGGGTGCGCCACTGTCATGTCATTGATCTCAAGTACGGGGTAAAAAAGGATGGAACCTTTGTGGCCAGAGAAATGAAGGCCCTCCTAAATACCGGGGCTTACGCTGCTGCCGGCGGCAAGGTAACGCTCACGACCGGGCACAGATGGATCATGCTTTACCGTACACCGCACGTCCGGTACGTAGGTAAATGTCTCTACTGCAATACACCGGTCGCGGCTGCCATGCGAGGTTTCGGCACCCCTCAGCAGTCCTTTGCCACAGAGAGCATAATTGACGAAATCGCTGAAAAACTGGGGATCGACCCGGTCGAAATCAGGCTCAAAAACCATAGAAGAGTGGGAGACTTTGATCCCATAAGCAAGATCACACTTGGGAGTGTCGGTATTCCGGAATGTCTCACAAGGGGTGCCGAGGCCATGGAGTGGACCGAGAAGCGAAAGGCCAAAAAGGGCAAGGGCCGGTACCGCAGAGGTGTGGGCGTGGCCTTGGGGACCCACAATACGGGGGTGAAACCATTCGTAAACGAACTCTCGTCGGCCTTTATAAAGGTGAATGAAGACGGCTCTTTCAATTTGCTTACCGGTGTGGTGGATCTGGGACAGGGGAGCGATACCGTCCTGGCCCAGATTGCGGCGGAAGTCCTGGGGGTGCCGGTAGAAGATATTTCAGTGGTAGATCCGGGGGATACGGATAGTACACCCTATGACATGGGGACCCATAGCAGTCGTCAGACCTACCTGGGAGGGATGGCGGTGAAGATGGCGGCAGAGGAGGCCAAGAGTCAACTGATTGATGAGGCGGCCAAGCGTTTGGAGGCAAGCCGTGAAGATCTCGAGATGAGGGATCGAAAGATATACGTCAAGGGCTCGCCTTCGGCAAGTATCTCCTTGGCGGATGTGGCCGTTGGTTTGATTCACGGTGATGTAACACATCAGGTAATGGGCCGAGGGAGTTTTTCACCCATAACCAATGCACCGCCATTTGAGGTCCATTTTGCTGAAGTTGAGGTAGATACGGGGACAGGTGCCATAAAGGTCATCAAGTTTGTGGCTGCTCACGATCTTGGAAAAATCGTAAACCCGCTCCTCTCTGAAGGACAAGTGCAAGGTGGGGTCCACATGGGTATTGGCTATACCTTTTGGGAAGGGATTCAAATGGACCCCAAGACCGGTCAGTACCTTAATTTGAACCTGACGGACTATAAAGTGACTTCTCCGGTTGATATGCCCCCGGTTGTGGTCATCCTGGTAGAGTCCAATGAGCCCACCGGCCCCTTTGGCGCCAAGGGCCTCGGGGAACCGGCCATGGTGCCCACCGCCCCGGCAATTGCCAATGCAATTTATGACGCCATCGGCATTCGTTTTCGGCAATTGCCCATCACACGCGAAAAGGTATTTGAAGCGATACAAAAGCAAAAGCCTCAGCAATAGCTATGGAACGGCTCAAACATGGATCTTGACCATAGGAGGATGTGGTGAAAAATTTCAATTATTTTACCCCCAAAAGCCTATCAGAGGTTCAGGATGTCCTCGCCAGGTATCCCGAGGGGGGAGTTCTGATGGCAGGAGGGACTGACCTACTGGTCCAGATGAAGTCAAAGGCGATAGCACCCGAGTGCCTGGTTGACTTGAAGGGACTCGGCCTAAGCTATATTAGGCATACAGGAGGAGGTCTGGCCATTGGTGGTACCACCACTTTGAGTGAGATTGAATCCTCGACACTCATCAAAGAAAAATGCCCGGTACTGGCAGCCACCTGCTCAGAGATGGCCTCCTATTCTATCCGTCATCTGGCTACCATCGGGGGCAACCTGTGCAATGCTGCCCCTTCAGCAGATACTGCCCCACCGCTTATGGTCTTGGGATCCAGGGTCAGGATAATTGGCCTGGAGGGCGAACGTATCGTTCCGGTGGAAGAGATGTTCACGGGCCCAGGCGAGACCGTACTCAAAAGGGGGGAGATCTTGACAGAAATTCAGATTCCCGACCTTCCCCCGCACTCAGGAGCGGTTTACCTCAAATACAAGCGGAATGAGGGCATGGATCTGGCCCTTGTGGGAGTTGCTATCAGCATGGTCCTTAACAGTTCAAGGACGACCTGCCGGGAGATTCAGATTGCCCTGGGGGCCGTGGCCCCAACACCCATAAGGGCGTCTGTTGCTGAGGAGGTCCTGCGCGGAAATCAGCTAAAGGAGGATCTCTTTGAGGAGACGGCCATAAAAGCCAGGGAAGCAGCCCAGCCGCTCACAGATGTCCGCTGTTCGGCTGCCTACCGGACTGCGCTGGGGGAGAAACTTACGTTGGATGCGCTATGGCAAGTCAGGAAATTGGCCATCGATAAGAAAGAAGCTTAAGCAGGGTCAGGTGATACTTCGTAAGGAGACCGGAATGTTAGAGTTGGTTATAGATGGTCAGGCGGTCAGGGCCGAAGAAGGGGCAACAATCCTGGGTGTTGCAAGAGATGCGGGTATTTATATTCCGACCCTGTGCCATCATGATGCCTTGAGCCCATCGGGCGCCTGTCGCCTGTGTATTGTAGAAATCTACCCTCAAGGTTCCAAGCTGCCCTCCATGACAACTGCCTGCAATTTTCCAGTTAAAGAAGAAATGGAAGTCCGGACGAGCTCACAAAAGGTATTGGAGGCCCGCAGGCTGAGAGCAAGAGTCCTATTGGCGAAGGGACCGGAGTCAAGAGCCATTCAAGAAATTGCAGCGGAATTGGGCGTTGAAACGACACCTTTCACCTTGGAAACGGACAAGACCTGTATCCGTTGCAGCCTCTGCGTTCGAGTCTGCCGAGAGGCGATAGGGGCAGATGCCCTGAAGCTCATAACGAGGAGCGAAGGCGCTGAGCCCCACGTTGAGGTCTCGCCAAACAACTGTATCGGCTGCGGATCTTGTTCGCTTTTGTGCCCTACCGGCTTTATCAAAATGGAGGAGGCTGGAGGCCAAAGAATCATCTGGGATACCGCATTTGAGATGAAGAGGTGTTCCCATTGCAGCTCATATACAACCTCTGAGGCCCACTGGAAGTACATAGAAGAGAAAACGGGAACCTCCAGCGAGTTCGGAACGGTAAGGGACATGTGCCCGGTTTGCCGTCGAGATGCAGTATCTGCTGAGTTACTTGATCTTCCGGAACACTTTACCACTTCCCTCTTTACAAGCGATTTCGATTGACCTGTTTTGAGAACTTTCCACGACTGGAGTTTGATGAGGAGGCAGTATGGCGGTTGGCAAAAAAGATGACCTAACGATAGAGAAAACCGCCTGTCAGCACTGTCATATGAGTTGCGATGTATTGGCTTACATAAAAGAGGGGAGAGTGATCAAGGTAGAAGGGGACCCTGATTCTCCCCATAACAAAGGGATGATGTGTGGAAAGGGCCTAGCCATTACCCAGCTCACCTATCATCCCGATCGTATTCACTATCCCCTCAAAAGAGCTGGAGATCGAGGGGAAGGTAAATGGGCTCGGATTTCCTGGGACGAGGCCCTGGGTGAAATTGCCTCCAATCTGAATCGGATCAAAGAGACCTATGGGCCTGAGGCGGTTGTCTTCGGACATGGAACATGCAGGGGATGGTTCCCTATTTATGTAGGCTTCATTAATACCTTTGGATCGCCAAATTGGTATGAACCGGGGATGGCTCAATGCTTCTTTCCGAGATGCACCTCTAGCGTACTGACGTTTGGGGGCGAGGTTATGGAGCATGCCGATCATGACCATACCAATTGCGTCCTTGTTTGGGCATCCAATCCCCCTAACTGTTGGCCGGTAAAGGCCATGCGAATCATGGAGGCAAAGGCCAGAGGGGCCAAGTTGATCGTCGCGGACCCCATTTTTACGCCGATAGCCTCAAAAGCTGACCTGTTCCTTCAGCTCCGGCCCGGGACGGATGCTGCGCTGGCGCTGGGGATGGTAAGTGTTATTATCGCTGAAGAGCTGTACGATAAAAGATTTGTCGAAAAATGGACGATTGGTTTTGATAAACTCCGGAAGCGGGCCGATGAATATCCGTTGTCCAGGGTGGAGGCGATCACACAAGTCCCCGCAGAGAAAATACAAAAAGCGGCGAGGCTATATGCCAACAATGGGCCGTCGTGTATCACCCAGTGTGTTGGCATAGACCAGGTAATTGATACCATTCAAACCTCTCGGGCCATCTGTATGCTCCCCGCGATTACAGGAAATGTGGATATCCCCGGTGGAAATGTCTTTGACATGTTGCTACCTGCCGGGTTTCCAGATCAATGGAGAGACAACTACGAACGTCGGGAGGCGATCCCAGACGAGGTATTGGAAAAACGGCTTGGATTCGAGAAATACCCACTCCTGTGCGGAAATGACGCCCTGCTGACTCCGGGGGCTCATATTCCAAGCATTATCGACTGTATGGAGACCGGGAAACCCTATCCTCTAAAGGCCCTCTACATCCATGGAAGCAACCCCCTGGTTCAAATGGCTGACCACAATCGGATAAAAGGTCTTTTTCTAAAAATGGATTTTATCTCGGTGGCGGACTTGTTTCTGACAGAGACCGCAGAGATTGCAGACATCGTGTTGCCAGCGGCCACCTGGCTGGAGTGGGATAATGTCAAGGATTCTTTCCAGCAGAGTTACGACAGCATTGGTTTTCAGAGAAAACTGGTCCGGATCGGAGAATGTAAATCTGATATTACCATCTTCTGCGAGCTGTCTGAAAAATTAGGCCTCGACTATTGGAAGAGCGAAAAGGAACTGATGGATCACCGGGTGAGGACCTTGGGCAATGGCTTTGATGAGGTGGCCAAGAGGGGTAGGATCACTTTTCCCATGGTATACAGAAAACATGAAAGAAAGGGGTTCAATACCCCGTCGGGGAAGATTGAACTCTTTTCCAAAAGGCTTGGGGAGCTTGGAGAGGACCCTCTTCCCTCTTACACCGAATCTCCTGAGAGCCCTTTTAGCCAGCCTGAATTGGCCAAGGAATATCCGCTGATCTTGACCACCGGAGGCAGAAAACCCGTCTACCGCCATTCCGAAGGTAGAAGAATACCCTGGCTCCGACAGATGGCCCTGAGACAGGAGGTCGCGATTCACCCTGAGACCGCCTCCCTGTTTGAAATCGAAGACGGTGACGAGATCGTCTTGGAATCTCCCCGGGGGCAGATGAAGGCCATTGCCTTCATCAGTCATGAGACCAGAAAAGAGTGGATACAGGTGGAACCAGGCTGGGAAGGAGAGTGGAACGTCAATCGTTTGACCACTCAGCAATACTGTGCTCCTCTGGTGGGAACGTATCCTATGCGCGGGTTGCTGTGTAGTATCAGAAAGGCAACGCAAGGCGGAGTGAGAGGATAGAAATGGCCAAATACAATTTTCTGTTTGAGGTTGATCGATGCGTATACTGCCATGCCTGCGAGATAGCCTGTATGCAGGAAAACGAACTTCCCTCACATCCTTGGACCCGCGTGGTCCAGGCGGGTCCCAGATATAAAGGAAAGATTCTGGCCTTAGATTTTTTGCAACAACGGTGTGTTCACTGTGAAGACCCTTTCTGTGTGAGGGTTTGTCCAGTAGACGGGGCAATAGAAAGAAATGAAGACGGCATTGTCCTGCTGTACCATAACCTTTGCATACTGTGCCAGGCGTGCGTAAACGTCTGCCCTTATGGTGCTCTGGAATTTAACCCTGACAAGAATATCATCGGAAAATGCAACTTCTGTTTGGATCGCCTCAGAGAAGGACATAAGCCAAGCTGCGTTCATACTTGTATGGGGAGGGCCCTCGAGGTCCTGGGTGAAGAGGAACTGGAATTGCGGGTCGCCGGTAAAAAGGCGAAAAAAGCTGGTCTGATCACCTATCTCCTTAATACAATTTCGCGAGAGTGTGACCACCATTAAGGCGAGGGGACCATCTCTGGATCTTTACGGCCTTGAAAGAAGAGGCCTTGCAAAAAAGGCCCTTGGCCTGCTTCTCTGCCAAACCTAGGATCACCCCGATGTTGCAAAAAAACCGTGGGGCCATAAGAAAGCGGCTTGCTATTTCAGCTTGAGACGGCAAGTTGATGATAATTGAGGGATTCACATTTAGTAAACTTCTGAGTTTCCATCCATTCTTGATTTTTAGCCTTGTATGATAGCATAAATCGCCGATTACGGTGAGTTTTAGTGCAACATCGGGGATCACTCAAGGTCTTATCAATACGTTGATGTCCTCACGCCTTTGGGTTATTCCTCTCCAGCGGCCGTCCCATTGAGGTAGAAGATTCTTTGCTGGCCTTAAATGCCCTGTGGGCGTTTGGCCGAGTTAAATCTAAATCCGATAGTGTATGAAAGGAGGAAAAATATGCCTGCAAAAAGGATATCCGATGTGGAATGGGAAGACCATTTTATGACAGACAAGGGAAAAATCAAATGGATCTTTACCCGAGAGAAAGATGATTCACCCATTACGGTCATGAAGATATTTCTCGAGAAGGGGGTGACACTGCCGGATCACAGGCATCGGGACCAGCCCGACCTGATTTATGTGCTGGAGGGCAAGGCCACCATGTTCATTGACGGGGAAGGAGAGTTTCCATTGGAACCGGAAACGGTCGTCACGGTACCTCCCAATACCCTTCATGCCATCAGAAACATCGAAGAAGATATCCTCTTATACAACGTCTTTTCACCCGGCACAAAATATGTCAAAGCCGGCTCGTGAGAATGAAAGGGGGTTTCTCCTCACAAGGTGGTTATGGGGGCGACTATGACGTCACGGTGATCGGAGCTGGTATCATAGGTTCGTGGATTGCACGTGAAGTGTCGAAATTCAAGGTTAGTATTGCCCTCTTGGATAAGGAGCCTTGTCCTGGATTTGGTGTTACCAAATCCGGCCTATCTCTTATGCACGCCCCTGATTTCTGTCCACCCGGTACCTTAAAGGGGAGGCTCTGTCTCAACGCCCCACGCCGATTCAAGAGCCTTGCCCATGAACTGGGGGTCAAGTTTCGCGAGGTGGATGAGCTGTGGCTTGCCCTGGAATCATCTCAGATACCCAACCTGGAAGCGGCCAAGAAGCGAGGAGAAGAATTCGGGGCAACGGGCTTTCAAATTATAGGTCCTCAAAAGATCCGTGAGCTGGAACCAAATGTGACGAGAAAGGCGGTTGCAGCCCTATATGTTCAAGGGCTTGGTGCCGTTTACCCTACGGAATGGTCTTTCGCACTCGTTGAAAATGCGGTTCAAAACGGGGCCCGACTCCATCTCAACACGTCACTCTTGGATATACAAAGGCAACCGGATGGCAGGTATCTCGTCAAGACATCAAGAGGTCTATTTAGGACCAGATACCTTATCAATGCCGCCGGGCTCTTTGCGGATGAGGTCGCGACGATGGTTGGTGACAGAACCATTCAGCTGATACTCACCAAAGGAACCATGGCCATCTTGGACAAGTCGGTCTCGCACCTGGTACGACATATGATTTATGGAACCCTTTCCGCCAAACACAGCCAGGTCATCGCCCCGACGGCCCATGGCAACCTGATTTTGGGTCTTGGCTATTTCACCCAACCGGAGAGCAAGTCCGATACCCGCGTGGACAGGGGAAAGCTACAGGAAGTGATTGAAATGGGAAAGGAGCTTGTCCCCTCGTTATCCGAGGATGATATCATCACAAGCTTTGCAGGCATCCGTTCCGAAAATAACAAGACCAAAAAGGGTGATTTCTACATATCACATTCTGAGCATGCCCCTGGTGTGATCCATGCTATTATCGGCTCACCGGGGCTAACCGCCGCCCCTGCTGTGGCGGATATGGTTATCGGAATGCTTGTGGATGCGGGTTGTCAAATGGAAGAGAGGCCTGACTTCCAAAGAGAGCGAAGATCTTGGAAGCGATTCTCATCCTCCTCAGGAGAGGAGCAAGAGGCATTGATTGCCTCAAACTCCAAATTCGGCCACATCACCTGTCGATGCGAGAAAGTGACAGAGGCGGAGATTGTGGATGCCACTCATCGAGGAGCCCAGACCCTGGATGCGGTAAAACACTTGACTCGGGCAGGAATGGGGCGTTGTCAAGGTGGATTTTGCGGGCCAAGGGTATTCCAACTCTTACATAAAGAGTTGAATATTCCCATCAACCAAGTGACCAAAAAAGGCGATCCATCCTTTGTTGTTGCAGGACCCGTAGGAGTGCCATCGCCTTCCGATCAAGGAGTGATGAACAGTGAGAAGGGATAACATGGATCTGGCTATTATAGGATCAGGACCGGCCGGTCTTGCCGCAGCCGTCAAGGCGCACCAGGAAGGGATCACAAACCTGGTAGTGTTTGAGAGGGATGAACGACCCGGTGGGATCCTCAGACAATGTATCCACAGCGGATTCGGCCTTGAGAAATTCAAGGAAGAGCTGACAGGCCCGGAGTATGCCAACCGCTACATCAAAATGGCTCAAGACCTCGGCATAGATATTGAACTCAATAGCACGGTCTTGGAGCTAGACAAGGACAGATCCATCAAGGTAGTCAGTGAAAACAAGGGGATCAGGGCCTATGGCTGCAAAGCGCTCATACTGGCCATGGGCTGCAGAGAGCGTGCCAGGGGTTCTCTGGACATCCCAGGGACGAGGCCAGCTGGAATATTTACGGCCGGCCAGGCCCAAAGGCTGATCAATATTGATGGGCTTGTCCCGGGAAGAGAGGTGGTGATCCTCGGATCAGGGGACATCGGCATGATCATGGCGAGGAGATTGACCCTGGAGGGAGCGAAAGTGAAGGCCGTGCTGGAAATCCTTCCTTACACTAGTGGATTGATCCGAAACGAGGTCCAGTGCCTCCGCGATTTCAACATACCGCTCCTGTTGGAGCATACCGTTGCCGAGGTCCATGGGGAGTACCGCGTGGAAGGAGTCACGGCGGTACAGGTGGACGACAGACGAAGTGCTATCCCTGGGACCGAGCAGTTC
>JAUUVE010000347.1 GCA_030589715.1 Desulfobacteraceae bacterium
ACTAAGGGGCTTTGACCTGCTAAAAGAGGGTGGCCAAATGCTTTACGTCACCTGCACCTACAGTCCGGAAGAGAATGAATCGGTGGTAAACTTCATACTAGACCACCGGGATGCAAGACTCCTCCCAATAGATCTGGGTGTTGATTATGAGCCAGGACTAGTTGAATGGAAAAATGAAAAATACCACAAACACCTCAAAAAAGGGGCCAGGTTCTATCCCCACCGGCTCGACTCAGTGGGATTCTTCATGGCCAGAATTGGCAAAAGAGGATGAGCGAAAGCAGCTCTTTTCTTATCTGGAAGAGAGGTTTGGAATTCCTGAAAGGTTGTTTGACGACTATCTCTTGTTTGGGAGGAATAAGAACTGGCATCTCTTGAGAGATGTCCCCCAGCTCGTGGCAGCCTCCCACCTCAAGGTATCAAAGATGGGATTGAGGGCATTCCAGAAGGTAGGGGCATTTATCAAGCCCACCACCAGGTTTATCCAGGTTTTCGGCCATGCCGCCACAAAGGCAAGGCTTGAGATTGGTGAGGAGCAGCTTCAGAGGTTGCTTGTAGGCCAAGGACTTCATATGGATCTGGACCTAGGCAAGGGTTATGTGATCCTCGCCCTGAGTGCGAATCGGATCCTGGGCCTTGGATTTTTCCTTGATGGCAAGGTACGTTCCCAGATTCCCATGAAGGAACTGCGACAGTGCATGCTAGAGGAATTGAAAGCTAAGAGTGAAGAATAAAGAATGACGAGGAGGCCAAGATGCTTACAAAAGAACAGATGGATAATTACGCGGATGTCTTGCTGTGGGGTCTGAAGAGTGCAAGGAAAGAAAAGTTTAAGAGAAATGAGATTGTCCTGGTTCAATTTGACCAGGCAGCCGTTAAACTGGCCGAAATTCTCCAGGGTAAGATCTTGGATTTGGGGATAAACCCGGTCATGCGTCTGGGGGCCACGACCATAATGGAGCACAACTTTTACAAAAAGGCCAATAACAGGCAGCTGGTCTTCAAAGGGCCATGGGAAGAGGGCTTTTGCAAGAGTCTCAATGGCAGCATCAGTCTCCGGGCCCCCGAATCGCTGACCCATCTCAGCGACATTGATCCAAAGAGGATCGGAAAGGCTGTCGTTGCAAGAAAACCATTGCGGGATATCCTCTGGAAAAAGGAGGATGAAGGTTCATTTGGCTGGACCATCTGCTCTCTTCAGACAGAGGGGCAGGCAAAGAAGGCGGGACTTTCTCTCAGGCAGTATACCAACCAGATCATCAGGGCCTGCTATCTGGACAAGAGCGATCCTGTCAAGGAATGGAAGTCCATTTTTAGGAATGCAATTTCAATCAAGAAGTGGATGAACAGCATGGAGGTAAAGTACTATCACGTTGAGTCGGAGAACATGGATCTCAAGATTAGACCGGGAGAACGCCGAAAATGGCTTGGGGTCTCGGGACACAACATCCCCAGCTTTGAAATCTTTATTTCTCCTGACTGGCGGGGAACAAAAGGCGTCTACTATGCCGATCAGCCGAGTTTCCGAAGCGGGAATTATGTCAAAGGGGTGCGGCTGACCTTTAAGAGAGGCTCGGCCGTGGAAGTGGAGGCCCGCAATGGCAAAGAGTTTGCCGTCAAACAGATGGCCATGGACAAAGGGGCGTGCAGGGTGGGAGAGTTTTCCCTGACCGACAAGAGGTTTTCAAGGATAAACAGATTCATGGCCAATACACTCTATGACGAAAATTTCGGGGGGCGTTATGGCAACTGTCATCTGGCTGTGGGCATGTCCTATTCAGATACTTATGATGGAGATCCTGCGGAATTGACCAAGGAGATGAAAAAGAAACTGGGCTTTAACGATTCGGCACTCCATTGGGACCTTGTGAACACCGAGAAAAAGACTGTTACCGCCCACCTGAAAACAGGCAAAAGGATGGTGGTCTATGAAAATGGAATGTTTAATTTTTAGAGGTGAATGATAAGTGGGAAATGAGATCCATCTTGGCGGCACTGCAAGGAGCCCCGATGATGTAAGTCGCCTGAAGCAACTTGGACTTCAGTTTGCAGAAATTCCGATTATTGATCCGGAAAAATTCTCCAACCTCAAAAACAGCTTTCAAGAACTGAGAAAAAATCTCGGGCTTTATTACCTATGTCACGGTCCTCGGGAAGGGGACCCCAATGACATAGGTACCCTGGAAAATACCTATCTTCCAAAGCTGATGCAGATCCTCACAATTATGCCCGAACTGGACATGAGGCTCCTTACCGTCCATCTCTGGCTCGATCCCCGTTTTGTGAATCCGGAGTTGATTACCCATAAGATTGGGCTTCTCGGAAGGCTTATTGATAGGGCCAAAGAGATGGGAATCACGGTCTGCCTCGAAAACCTCAGTGAGACAGCATCGCACATGGCCGAGATATTCAGAGTCTTACCCGATTTGGGCCTGACCCTGGATCTAGGACACGCCCAGCTTCTTACAGAAAATAATACAGCATTCGGGTTTCTGGACCGGTATCCGGATCGAATCAAACATGTCCATATCCATGATAATCGTGGGGGGAATTCGTCGTCTGACGACCTCCATCTACTGGTTGGTGAAGGGATTGTTGATTTCGAGCGAGCCTTTCAAAGACTAAACGAAATCGGTTACCGGAAAACGATCACTCTGGAGCTCAGGCCGGCGGAGATAGAGAGGAATCTGGGGAGTGTGAAACAATTGCTTTATGATTCAGGATTCAGGATTAAGGTGGCATGATTTATCACTTGCTGACAGATTTGACCATCCTGTTTCATTTTCTCTGGATCCTATTCATCGTATTCGGAATCTTTCTTGTCTGGAAATGGCCAAAGATCGCCTGGTTTCACCTGGGAGGACTCCTGTTCTCCCTTATTATCAACCTGTTTGGTTGGTACTGCCCTTTGACCTATCTGGAAAATTACTTGCACGCCTGGGGTGTCAGGGAAGGGGGCTACAAGGAGTCCTTTATTTTGCATTATCTGGTGCCGATCGTCTATCCGGACCTGTCTGAAAAGGCGATCAGGATCGGTGAGATACTCTTCGTTGTGATGCTACTGGTCGTTTACGGCGCCCTTGCAAGAAGACACTACATGAGGTTGCGCTCATCGAGCGGTTGAGTTTATTCCCTTCGGATGGGGCCTTTCAGGGAGCCAGGGGTACCGGTCCCCACGGGGTTGCCCCAGTATCTCAAAAGGATCAAATTTTTTCTTGACAGAGTCTTGGCATATAATCCAATATACAATATACAAAATACAATAAGCCTATATTGAACCTCCTTGCGGTATTGCTCTGGCGGGGCAGGAGATGG
>JAUUVE010000067.1 GCA_030589715.1 Desulfobacteraceae bacterium
AGGGCCGTGCAGGTGACCACACGGTTCCACCTTACACATGGCGCCCCAATACACATGGGATCGCCAGAAGAACTGGGCATCAAAGACCTCGAACAACCGGATTTTGGCGATGCGGTTACGATCAGGTCTGGAGAAATACCCGTATTTTGGGCCTGTGGTGTTACGGCCATCCTGGCTGCCACCTCAACGCCGCTTCCTCTGGCTATCACCCATTCACCGGGGCATATGTTCGTCTCAGACCTTCTGGATGAACATCTGACCATACTCTGATAAGCCTTTCCTAATCCTTAATAAAAACTTGACATGCTTACTGGCTTTTTCTATATTTTTTTCACTATCCAATTACATTTTGTCCGACGTTTCGATGGCTTTGGTACTGGTCCCGGCCTTTGATCTCAAAGGTCCGGGTAGGCGGAAATATTTGATTGAGGGCTCTTGCCCTGGAAAAGGAGGTTGAGAGATGAGGTCAATTTTCAGGTTTTCCATGTTAGTCTTTGGTTTGCTGGCAATGGCAGGGCTTCTCGCCCCGACCGGTGCTTTGGGCGTAAAAGAGGTCAAGATAGGGGTGATATACCCCCTTACCGGGGGTGCGGCCGCAGCAGGTCGTGAGCTCCGGGCCGGTGTGGAATTGGCCACAAAAATTGCGAACGGTGTCATGGCCGATCTGCCCATGACCATGGCCCAAAACAGCGGAATCAAAAACTTGGGCGGGGCCAAGATCAAGCTCATTTTTAAAGACCACGAGGGCAACCCCACCCTGGGGGCAGACCTTGCCAAGAAGCTGATCTTGGATGATAAAGTGGACGGGATCTTGGGCTGCTATTTTAGCTCGGTGACCAAGACTGTCAGCGCGGTGTGTGAACAGTATAACGTCCCTATGATCAACGCGTCTTCCACTTCCCCTGCACTCACCAAAAGAGGCCTTAAATGGTTCTGGAGAACTACACCCCATGACAAATGGTTTACCAAGGACCTATTTGAATTACTCAAGGGCCTCACAGAGGGAAAGGTACAGGGTGTAAAGGCGGTTCCCAAAAAGGAGATAAAGAACCTTGCGTCGGCCTGTGAAAAGACCGAATGGGGTTCCCATGTCTCAGGTCTGATCAAGGAGTTTGCCAAGGAATATGGGTTCAAGCTGAGAAAATCTTTCCTCTATGCAGCAAAATCGGCAGATCTCTCAAGCGAGGTCCGTTCGCTGAAAGCGTCTCGAGCCGATGTGATGCTTTTCGCCTCCTACACCTCGGATGCTATCCTGATGGTCAAGACACTGAAGGCCCAGAAGGCCCACCCCAAGGTCATCTGGGGACAGGATGCCGGCTTTGAAAAGCCTGAGTTCCGCAGCACCCTGGGTGACAGCATTTCCGGGATCCTGACACGGACCGTGTTCCTCCCCAAGGTGGTGGAGATCAAGAAATTGGCCGGTCAGGTCAATGCCCTTTACAAGAAAAAAACAGGGAACGACTTAGGCGGCGCTTCTGCAAGGGCCTTTACAGGCCTCCAGACCTGGGTGGCTGTCCTGGAGAAGGCAGGTTCCACAAAACCGGCTGATATTCAGGCTGCGGCCAATGCGATTTATATTCCGGGCAAAGAGCTGGTTGTGCCCTGGAAAGGCATTAAATTCTCCACATCCGGGGATGAACTGGGCCAGAACATCCTGGGTTCCGGCCTTATAGGCCAATACCAGAAGGGCAAGGATGGCAAGATCAGCCTGGAAATTGTATACCCCTTTGATGTCTCTTCAGCAGATATGATCTTCCCCTTTGCAGGCTTCTAAGTTTTTCCGTGATTCCCAAACCCATCCCCCCACATTCCCGCTTTTCCACTTGGTGGGGGGAATGGGTATTTTGTTGTCGGAGGATCTATAGCTCATCATGGACATCCTCGTTGGATCCCTGTTTGCCGGTTTGCTGATCGGCATGGTCTTGGCCCTTGTTGCCTTGGGCCTGACCATCATCTTCGGGGTGATGGACATAGTGAATTTCGCCCACGGTGAATTCTTGATGATCGGCATGTATACTGGCCTCTTGACCGCGCAGGGCTTAGGCATAGACCCGCTCTTGACCCTGCCCGTGGCCGCGATTGTGGGATTCCTGTTAGGTATTATCTGCTACTTCGGCTTTATAAAGTTCCTTTTGAGAGGCCCAATGGTGGCGCAGCTTCTCGGGACCTTCGGGCTCATGCTTTTTTTGAGGAATTTGGCACTGCTCATTTTCGGCTCCGAGGACAGGGCGCTTCATCACGGACTCCTGGTGGGAAAGAGCTTTGATCTGGGTATGGGGGTAATAGTCTCGGCCACCAAGTTGGCCTGCGCAACCCTTTCGGTGGTAGCCTTTGTGGCCGTGTGGCTTCTTATAAATCGGACCAAGATAGGAAAGGCCCTGACAGCTACCGCCCTAAATGCCCAGGGGGCTCGTTACATGGGCATCCCAACGGAGAAGATGAATGCCCTTGCCTGGGGCATAGGCGGGGGGTCTGTGACCATTGCGGGGGCCCTTATCGTGAATTTCTGGTCGGTCAATCCCTTTATCGGGCTCTTATTCACGATGATTGCCTTTGCCATCGTGGCACTGGGTGGTTTTGGAAGTGTCCCCGGCGCCTTTTTCGCGGGCCTTGTGGTGGGAATGATAACGGAGATCCCGGGATTTTGGGACTTCTTCACATATACCTTTGGCGCTGACTGGATGGTTGATATTCCCATGACATCCTTTAAATACATGTGGGTCTATGTGGCCTTCTTCGTGATCATGGTGACACGCCCCAGGGGCTTGTTTGGATGGAAACAATAAGAAACGCCCTCGATTTCTCAGATTTCCCCCGCCTTGATTTGACCGTGGCTGGCGCGGTCTCTATTGCCTTTGTCGTCTTCCCGCTTTTCCCTCATTCTGCATTCGCCATGGCAACCATGATCCAGTTTCTCATGTTCTCATTGTACGGCATGGGCTGGAATACCATTGGGGGATACGGCGGTCAGGTGGACCTTGGAAAGGCCCAATACGTGGGGATCGGGGCATATACCACGGCCGTGATGCTGATCCGGTGGGACGTGCCCTTTTGGGTCTCCATGCCTATAGGGATGTGCCTGGCCGTGGGGTGGTCTTTTATAATCGGTTATCCCCTGTTTCGCCTGAAAGGGCACTATTTTGCCATTGCCACCATTGCCTCCACCTTGGTGCTCAAGGATATCTTTGAGGTCTGGGGCTTTGTGGGGGCAGCCCGTGGCCTGGAGATCTCGCCAATCAAATACAACCCGCCTGATTTTTTGCGGCTTATCTTCAGGGACGACATATACTACTTTTACACTATCTTGGGGTTTTTCTTTCTCGGGATTTTCTATATCAACTGGTTTCGGAAATCACGATTGGGGTTTCAGCTCCGCTCCATAAAGGACAACGAGGATGTGGCACGATCCTTGGGGATCAACGTGCACTGGGCCAAGGTCAAGACCTATGCCATTGCCACCGCTTTTGTCAGTATGGTGGGGTCATTTCATGCCTGCTATATAAAGAGTATTGAACCCGAAGACACCATGAGTCTTGACATCTCGATCTTGATTGCCCTAATGGCCATGTTGGGCGGGGCAGGATCCCTCTGGGGGCCGATTATCGGTGCTGGCATCCTGATCCCACTCAAGAGTTACCTCAAGGAATGGTTAGGTGCCCAGGCTGGTCTGGTAGGTATCGATCTGATCATTTACGCCGGTATTATAATGCTTATTTCAGCATTTGAGCCCCGTGGTATCTGGGGCATCGTAGAAAAGATCCGGCGGAGGACGCGCAGTTAATGCCATTTCTGGAAGTCCAACACCTGACCAAGGATTTTGGCGGTCTGAGGGCCAACAGCGATATCGCCTTTACCGTGGAACAGGGTGAGCTGGTTGGCTTGATTGGTCCCAACGGGGCCGGCAAGACAACCCTTTTTAACTGCATTTCAGGCCTCCATCCGGTTACCTCAGGTCAGATCATTTTTGACGGGGAAGATATCACTAAACTAAAGGCACATGAGGTGGCGCGGCGTGGCCTGGCCAGGACGTTCCAGGTGTATTCTGCGGCAGGAGACCTGACCGTAAAAGAAAATATTATGGTCGGCTGTTTTATGAGGACCCGTTCACGCTCTCGCGCAAAGGCGCGCGCTTCCGAAATACTAAAGGATTTGAACATAGACGATCTGTCCGATTATCTCGTGACCGAACTCCCTGTGTCCGCCCAGAAACGGGTGACAATGGCCACGGCCATCGGGTCTGATCCCAAGTTTCTCTTATTGGATGAGGTGGCAGCCGGGTTAAACCCCAATGAAATAGAGGGGATTATGGCCAGCATCAAGCATGTGCATGACGACATGGGTATAACTGTTATGTTGATCGAGCATGTGATGGAATTAGTGATGAAGATCAGTCACAGGGTCATTGTCTTGGACTACGGCGAAAAGATAGCTGAAGGGGACCCTGAAGCCATTTCAAAAGATCCTCGAGTTATCAAGGCTTACTTAGGGGAACGGTATGTACGCGAGCATGGTGTAAGGTCGGCGGATAGTACGGAGTAGGCAACGGGGAGTGAGGCGGAGCTAAGTTCAATGATGACCCAATATATCCTCCAGGTAGAAGATATCAAGGTGCGTTATTCCGGCTTGCCGGTTCTGCAAGGTGTATCCGTTAAAGTGGGGCCGGGTGAAATCGTGTGCGTAATCGGTGCCAATGGGGCTGGAAAATCTACCCTCCTGAGGGCTATCATGGGATCTCAGCGAGTTTTCGAGGGGCGGGTGATATTCATGGGACGTGAAATTCACAAGCTCCGCACTGAAGAGATCGTCCAGATGGGGATCATCTACGTACCGGAAGAAAAGATGCTTTTCAGGCCCTTGAGCGTTGAAGAAAACTTGGCTCTAGGGGCCTATACTATAAAAGAAAAACAAAAAATTCGGGAGAATCTCGAATTTGTTTACAGTCTTTTCCCAAGGTTAAAGGAACGTCGTTCACAGGCAGCATCCACCCTCTCCGGCGGCGAGCAACAGATGGTAGCCATAGGCCGGGGGTTGATGTCTAGACCTCAGATCCTTATGTTGGATGAGCCATCGTTGGGACTTGCACCCATTTTGGTAGATGAGGTCCTGGATACGGTTAGACGTCTCAAAGAGGAGGGGATCACTATCCTATTGGTTGAGCAGAATGTGCGGGAGGCCCTGGACTTGGCTGATCGTGGTTATGTGCTACGGACCGGCAGGGTTGTGGCGGAAGGTGCAGGAGAGGAACTCCTTGAGAGTGACATGTTCCGAACCGCCTTCTTGGGGATTTGATTATCCTGCCGATTTTTCCTTAAAACCTTTTGATCATGTCTTCCACCTCTTCTATTCATATTGCCCTCTGGCTAACAAGTCCTTTGGCACCTCTGCCTTCTCCGGCCACCCATCCGGTATGATCTGACTCGCCTCTTCTCCCTGTTTTTCTTTGAGCTGGGGCAACCTGGGTCTCTTGAACTCCTCCCTGGGCTCCTTTGGGATCCTGCCGTTCAGGATTGATTCCGAGCGCAGCCTCCTGCCGATGGTCTTTTCCATCAATGTGCCAAGCTCCAGGACCCTGTCGATATTGATACCCCCGATATGGATACCCATCTCATCCAGCATGACACACATATCCTCAAAGGTGACGAGCCCAACCGCATTGGGATCTCTGTAATAATAGGCCCCGGTCCCGGGCACCGGTGTCCTGTTGAGGAAATTGGTCGGCTGCCCACCGATCCCTCCCAGGGTTCCCTCAAAGTTCTCAATACCAGCCTGGAGGGCCGCCAGGACATTTGCCAGGCCCCAGCCCCTGGTTACGTGAAAATGGGCTACATGCAGGTCAGGATTGGGGATCTCATCCAGGAGCATTGAGAAGTATCGGTACACCTGATCGGGTGGAGCAGATCCGTCATGGTCCGCATGCTCAATGTCATCGGCGCCTATACTAATACTACTCCGACAGATTTAGGTTGCTTTTCAGAAAAATGTGTGCTATATATTTTGCATGGCACACAATATCACATTTTCCAGCATTGAGGAATACCTGGCGCCTTATGCCCCGTTTTTCCGTCGAGCTGAAGGCAAAGAGCTTGCCAAATGCTATGTTACGGGGCTGATGATGGAAGGGGAACGTAAGTCGGTTGAGCCGATGTCTGACCGGGTCCACGCCTCGGAAAGGGGGATGCAGCGTTTGTTGACAGAGGTGAAATGGGACCACGGAGGAGTATCCAGAGTATATCGGCGGCGGATGTTGGCTGAGACGAGCGATCCTCAAGGGGTCCTGGTTATTGACGACACGGGTTTTCCCAAGAAGGGCCGGCACAGTGTCTGTGTGGCGAGGCAGTATTGTGGAGCTCTTGGGAAGGTTGCAAATTGTCAAGTGGGTGTAAGCTTGAGCTACGTGGGACAAGAAGTGTGTTGGCCTTACACAATGGACTTGTATGTTCCAAAGTCCTGGGACAATATGCAGGATTCCGAATACGTTCTGATGAGGAAGAAGACTCGGATGCCCGAGACTGTGCATTACCGTAAGAAATGGCAGATAGCGCTGGAGCAGATTGATCTTGCTCTGGAGGAAGGTGTTCCTCATCGCGCAGTTGTTGCGGATTCCTGGTATGGGAACGTGTCCGAGTTTCGGAAGGAATTGGCTGAACGGGGAGAGGGATATGTGGTTGGCGTCTATTCGGACACTGAGGTTTTTTTGGACCCACCAGTGCTTCTGGAGGCTCAACCGAGAAAACGGAGGAGAGGAAGGCCCCAAAAGTATCCGCGAGTGATCGAGACGAATCCGCCACCCGTCAAAGTTTCTGAGCTTGGAACAAGTGTCGGAGAAGATGATTGGGAGCATCTCGAATTGCGCCGGGATAGTCGAGGCAAGCCCTTGATAGTTGAAGCAGTCTCCAGGCGAGTTTGGCCAGCCCAAGGATATCGAAAAGGCTTTGTTCACGAAGAGGTTTGGTTGATCATCGAGAGACGTCACAAGGCTAATGGCCAGTTTGAATTGCGATATTTCTTCAGTAATCTGCCTCAGGAAATGCCTACCTTGGAGATGGTCCGTCTCCTCCACGAACGATTTTGGATCGAGCAAGGATACAAGGAACTGAAAGATGAACTGGGTTTGGATCACCATGAAGGCCGGTCCTGGACCGGTTGGCACAGACACGTCCTTCTGGTCTTCTTGGCCTTTGGCTATTTGACCTGCACGCGACTCCAGGGAAAAAAACGCCAAATACAGGAGATGTGGAAACAGAGATTGCAACTTGCGCTGACACAGGGGAGAGAAAATTCCGATTGCAGGATGCCTCCCTGAAATTATGGAAAAACCGAACTTGTCCTCTCCGTTCTTCAGAACGATGGCGGCGAAAACAGCGCGTTCAGAAAATGCCCTCATTGCCAGATATCCGACATCACTTGGCCAAGTGTCTGATGAGGATGTTGATTTGATAAATTGTTCAAATCTGTCGGAGTAGTACTAGGAGTCTGTTGGACTTGAAGAGATTGAATCGAGCCAAGGTTTTGAACAAATCCTTTTTACTGATCGGTTGAGTTTTCTTTGCTGCTCTTGCCCAGCTTTAATACATTGAGCTCATGAGCAATTGCCAGAATTAGGGCAAACAATGACTTTAACTCATCGAGGAATCGCCTACGAAAAGTGGCTTATGAAATCCGTCTCCGGGAAAACGCTGAATAAGGCCTTTGAGAGAGTCACTCCTGGTCCGGGGGGCCTAACATTGCTTTTCGGGATTATTTTTCTGGTTACGTCCCTTTGTGTGAGGGACTGTGGGGGAGGTTCCCGCGGTCTACTCGACACTTTAATCTGAGGGTGCGGACGTATGCCACAACATAGTGACCTATTCAGCTGGGGTCAGTTTAATTGACCACACCGTTAAGATTCTCCTCCAGAAGGTACTTTTCCTTTTCTCTGTTGAAAAAATGCTCATCGGGTGCCATTTTGCAAATAAGATAAGGATTGGACACGTTACATCTCCCGAAAGTTATACGAAAACACCGTATTTTGTTTATGAGTAAAAGAAATACTTTTTCAATATAAAATTTAGTTTGGGTCGATCCCTGAGCTTTGAAGATGAGCATCACCAGAGCCCACACCAAAAGAACATTACGAATCGGCGCGAATGCTAAGATCTTACGGGCAATGGCATTGCTGGTTGGGGTGCTCTGCGTTGGGTGCACGCACCTCAAAAGGATTTCCACGAGTCTCCATGATCTCATCCCTTTTTACATCCTCTGCGCTTCTAAAGCCCACCCCCTTTTGTATTGTGATTTCCATCGAAATATGATGGCCTGTGTCCTGGAAAGTAAGCACCTTTTGTTCAGGATTGATGATCATATCGGCCTGGTCTTCATCAAAGAACTCCCCCAAAAGGAACTCCTTGTAATGACTGGACACGGGGATATCCGTAAAGAACTCACAATCAATGGTGAGAGATCTCTCATCTTCGGGAAGCCGGAAAATACCCTTTTGCAGATTGCCTATGATCTCCCGAACATTCTCCACTACACCGGGAATGTAGCCGTATTTGTGGAGTAAAGGTACCAGAGGGGCTTTCCCTTTGCCACTCTCACTCTTGTATTCCATCCTGATGCGGGTGATTGCACATCCTGGCACCCTGGACAGCAAG
>JAUUVE010000042.1 GCA_030589715.1 Desulfobacteraceae bacterium
CCCCACCCCCCCCCCCCGCCCCCTCCCCCCTCCGCCCCCCACCCCGCCCCCCCCGGACGGCCCCGCAACCCCCGACACCCGGGCCCCCACGCACCCCCGCGCCCCCGCTCCACCCGGGGGGGATGGGACGCTACGCGGTGCCCAGGCCATTCATGAGGAGATCAGACGACGCAATCTCAAGATAGGTGTGATCGGAATCCCAAAGACCATAGATAATGATATCTCCTATGTTGAGAAATCCTTCGGCTTCGAGACCGCAGTAGCCGAAGCCATGGCAGCCATCTACGGGGCACACGTGGAGGCCATAGGGGCACGCAATGGTATCGGCCTGGTGAAACTGATGGGCCGTGAGTCAGGATTCATAGCCGCCAATGCCACCCTTGCCACTACTCAGGTCAATTTTTGCCTGGTCCCGGAGGTTCCCTTCGGTCTGGGGGCCTTCCTGAAGGCCCTGGAGGAGAGGCTTGAGAGACGACGCCACGCAGTTGTGGTGGTTGCGGAGGGGGCAGGACAGGATCTTATGAAGGAGACCAACAGGCGGGACAGGTCAGGCAACATAAGGCCGGGTGATATCGGCCTCTTCCTGAGGGAACATATCGAGGCCTACTTCGAGCGAGCGGGGAAGGGGATAAACCTTAAGTATATCGATCCCAGCTACATGATCAGAAGCATGTCAGCGAACCCGCAGGACTCGGTTTTCTGCCTGCTCCTGGGCCACAATGCGGTACATGCTGGGATAGCCGGCCGGACAAATATGGTGACAGGTTACTGGAATGGTGAGTATACCCACGTGCCGATCCCTCTTGCCGTGTCAAAGAGAAAGCAGATCGATCCGGACGGGAGATTGTGGAGCAGTGTCGTGGAGTCCACGGGACAACCAAGAGAGATGCTGTGAAGGGATCTGACTGGAGACCTCCCCCCAAGCTACCCTCGCGCTAAATCTATGAGCCCTCCTGGCCCCTTTTTTTGCGGCGGCCTGAGGCGATAGGGGCCAAAAGCCGGGAATTACGTTTGCGGCTGAGAAATGGGATTTCTGCCGGAATTAGTGATTTCTGATCTTGAGGGTGATAAGAGGATAAGATCTGATGTGCGGCATATATGGGATAGTATCTTATTCACTTCCCAGGGAAGAGATCTTGAGACGTCTTTCCCACATGGGGAGACTTCAGAGACATCGGGGGCCGGACGATCAAAGAGAGACCGTCATTTCCGTCAGAGATCGCTGGGTAGGGCTCGGATTTGTAAGGTTGTCTATCCTGGATCTCGAGACCGGGATGCAGCCGATCCAATGTCCAAAGGATCAGTCAGTAATAATCTGTAACGGCCAGATCTACAACTATATTGAACTTCGATCTGAAGTGAGTGGTGAGCCTTTTGTATCCAAGGGGGATGTGGAGGTGGCGCTCCATCTCTACCGGAGAATAGGTCTCGATTTTCTCCAGCGCCTAAATGGGATGTATGCGGGCGCCATTCTTGATCCCATCCGAGAAAAGCTCCTGATGTTTCGCGATCGCTTTGGGATCAAGCCCCTCTATTATGCCACCTGGGATGGGAACTTTGTCTTTTCATCAGAGATCAGGCCCTTGCTGGCAGGAAGTGGCCTTCCAAGACGGCTTAACCACTCCAAAATGGGGACACTCTTTACCTACCGATACCTGCCGGGTGAAGAGACCATGTTTTACGGTCTCAAGCGGTTGCCTCCCGGCTCTTATCTGGAATATGACTTAAAAAGCGGAAAGTACCATGTGGAGCGATACTGGGAGTATCATTTGGACCGCGAGAATCCCGATTTGAGCCTGGACGAGGCAGCGGGGAAGTTCAATACCCTGTTCACGGATGCCGTTCGCATCCGGCTCAGGTCAGATGTGGAGGTAGGGAGTTTGCTAAGCGGCGGGATCGACTCCTCGGCCGTGGCATCCCGGGTGGCGCGACTAAGGCCTGATGTGAGGGTGTTCACACTTGCCTTTGATGAAGAAAAATACAACGAATTACCCTCGGTGGAGAGGTTACTCAAGGCCAATGAGGACCATTTCGGGTCCGTGCGGCTTATGACCAGGGTTTGTGGTCGAGAGTCCCTTGATCAGCTCCCTGAGATTGTCCGGGCTATTGAAGAACCTATATCGCTGGGGGCCGTACTCCCCACGGACCAGGTCTGTCAACTGGCCAGCATGCACGTAAAGGTGGTGCTGACAGGGGAAGGCGCTGATGAGATCTTTGCCGGTTACCGTAAGTTCCTGCTCGAAATGGCTGCCCATGAGTATGGCAATCTATCCGGTGAAGGGCAGAGAGAGCTGGAGGAAATCTATCCTGAGCTCCATTCCTATATGGCCGTGAGGGACCGTGATCCGGTAAGACGCTACATCCAGAGTGAACTCCTCTTTGGCCGGGATGAATTGCGAAGGCTCATAGGCCGGGAACCTCCCGCGGATCTTTTCCCAGAGGATGCCCTCCCGGCCTTGAGTGGAAAGGAACATCCATTAAACGCGGCCCTGGCCATGGAGAGCCGCTTTCGTTTGCCGGATTATGTTATTCTGCGTCTTGACAAACTATCCATGAGGCACTCGTTAGAGACGCGCACACCCTTCCTGGACTACCGGTTGGCCGAATTTGCTGCGACACTCCCTCCGGGCTTCAAGGTCCACCTGGGGCTGGGGCAGGAAAAGATGATCTGCCGCTATGCCTTTGTGAAGCATTCTGTTCTGGACAGAGAGACCGCCTACAGAGAAAAACAGCCCTTTACTGTGCCTCTGGCAGACTGGCTGAGCGATCCGTCATCTCTCCCCGATTTCATGAAGGAGATCCTGCTCGGGGATGTTGTTGAAAGACAGGGAGTTCTGAGTGGAAGTATGGTAAAGGAACTGGCAAGGATGGTCTCTGCAGAGGGTGTGGGGCCTGAGACACTGGTCTCTGGGGCCGATCGGGTGTTCGCTGTAATTGTATTTACCCTCTGGTATGAGGAATTCTTTGGCTGATAGAAACGGGTAAACTGTGGTGAGTCATCGAGATAGACAAGACCAGCTTCTGGAAGGTTTCACTAACGTGTTCCTGGAAGTCCTGCGAAAACGGGCACCGGGTGGCCCGCGGAGCTATGGCTTTGAGTATGAGTTTATCTCACGGACCCCACTTTCTTTGGATCATATGGAGGAGATTTACCGGTTTCTGCCCTCTTGCGGTTTTGATCCGGATGAAGGGAGTTTTGTGTCGCCCTCCGGGATGTATATTACCTTTGAGCCAGGGGGGCAGATCGAATACCATAGCACACCCATGTTTGGCTGGGATAAGATTGGATTTCGGGGGGCATTATCAGAGATCGATGATACAAATGAGGCTATCCTGAAGAGACTGGGAATCGAATACCTGAGCGTTGGCTATATCCCAGGCCGCGGGGATGCCCCTTTGTGCCTAACTACGGAACGTTACAGAAATCTACATGCGCGTATGGCAAGGAGTGGGACAAGGGGGCGGGAAATGATGAAAGGAACGGCGTCCATTCACCTCCATGTGGTCATTGGCAGTATCCGGGAGGTACGCCCTCTTTTCCAGGAGCTCTGCGAGCTATCTGTGAGTGACGAATTCAGAATGTCCCCGGATCGGCGAGACATCTGGGATAATACCGATCCTACCAGATGCGGGCAGGCGGTTTGCGGCCATGAAGACCTTCAGAGCGCAGAGCAGCTGGTCAGAGAGATGGTCCGATTTGCCTTGGATGCGGTGGACCTTTGGGAAGGCATGCCATTCAGAAAAAGAAGAGAGATCACCTTTGATAAATTTCTATATCATATGACCACGATCTTTACGGATGTGCGCATAAATTGCAAAGGGCCTACAATGGAATTGAGGACCCTGGATAGTGTGCCGACGTCATATTTTGAAGAGAAATGGAAAAGGTTCATTTCGATAGTACAAGACGTCTAGAGAGAAAATAGGAGGGAGGAGTAGTTATGGCAACCGTTGATATCTATACATCTAAGACATGTCCCTATTGCATAAAGGCAAAAAGTCTCCTGGAGTCAAAAGGGGTCGACTATCAGGAGTTTCGCACGGACGAAGATCCGAAACTGGCTGAAGAGTCCGTAAAGAGGAGTGGGGGCAAGAGGACAGTCCCCCAGGTCTTCATAAACGGCTATCACGTGGGTGGCTGCGACGAACTCTATGCACTTAAAGGTGAAGGAAAGCTGGATCCTATGCTGGAGGCATAGTGGGGAGATCCTGACGAGGACCGAGGGTGGCCAAAACAGTACATAACACATGGGGTCAATATGAAGCCAGGAAAGAGTATCAATGAACTAAAGGTGGGTGACAAGGCAGAGTTCTCAAAGACCATCTCAGAGTCGGATGTATATCTGTATGCTGGCATTACAGGGGATTTTAATCCGGCCCACGTAGATGAGGAGTATGCCCGGAATACCTTCTTTGAGGGCAGGATCGCACATGGCATGCTGACGGCTGGTTTTATTTCCACGGTCCTTGCAAGCCAATTGCCCGGTCCGGGGACCATCTATGTGAGTCAGGAGCTCAGATTCCTGGCGCCCGTGCGGATGGGCGATACACTGACCGCACGCGCAGAGGTCGTGGAAATCATTCCGGAGAAGAACAAGGTCAGGCTCAAAACGACCTGTGTTATACAGGATGGCACCATGGTCTTGGAAGGGGAGGCGGTTGTGAGCCCTCCCAAACCAAAAACGGAGTAGGTCTGTATGGTGGTGATCAAGCCCCTTTGAATTCTCCCTTTCGTTTTTCCAGGTATGCGATTACGGCCTCGGATAGGTCCTCTGAAGGAATGATCATGCTGGATCTGGCCGCGTTGTATTCGAGGGATTCGTTCAGGGACGCTTCTTCGTCGAAGAGGAGCACCTCCTTGGTCCCCTGGACCGCTAAGGGAGGATTGCCTGCAATCTCCTCGGCCATTTCCATGGCCTTTGCTCTGAGAATTTCCGGGTCTGGGTAGACATCATTTACAAGATTGATCTCCTGGGCCTGTTTTGCGTCAAACCTGTGCCCCCGGAAGGCGATCTCCCGGGCGTGGCCCTTTCCCACAACCTTGGGCAACCGCTGGAGCCCGCCCACGTCGGTGATAAACCCCAGTTTTGCCTCGGGCAGGGCAAATAGGGTCTCTGAGGAGCACAGCCTGATATCGCAGCAGAGGGCCAGTTCCAGACCTGCCCCCAGACAGTGGCCGTGAATGAGTGCGATCGTGGGCCTGGCAAGGAGTTCCAATCTTGTGTGGATGTCCTGGGTCTTTCTGACTTCCCTGAAGAATGCCACCTTCTGGGAGGCGCTTGGGCCTTGGCCCACAACAGAAAACAACTCATTTTCAGGGCTCAGATCCAGCCCTGCGCAAAAGGATTTTCCTTCTCCCTGTAGGATGACCACCCTGGCTTCCGCATCTTCTTCGGCCATCCCTATTGCATCGTCCAGAGAACCCCAGACCGCGGGGTTCAAGGCGTTTCGCTTCTCCGGTCTGTTCAATGTTATGAACCCTACGTGACCCTCTCTGTGGTAAGTCACCAGGCCGTCCCTCTTGGTACCGTTCTTGCTCATAAAGATCCTCTCCTTTCACTTGGTTGACAAAAATCGGACCTCTTCTCCTTCCGTCACTCTGGAAACCGAGCCCTTTTCCTCAAGATATCTCAGGTGGGAAATCGCCTCTCCGGTTGCAAACCATTTTTGTGCCAAGGGGAATTGATCCCAGGAGTCGTATGATATGTCCCATGTCATCTCCGAGGCAACCTGAAAACCGTTCTTTGGACCCCTCTTAAGTATCTTGAGCACTTCTTCGACCCTTTGGCTGTGATGTCTTTTTAGCTCTCCGATCCTCTCCCTATAGTTCCTGAAAAGACGCCTGTGTCCTGGAAGCACAAGATCCACATCCAGGCCATAGACCTTATCGAGACTGGCCAGATAATCCTTCAATGGGTTTTCGTGATCAGACCAGCACTGAATGTTGGGGGTTATGTCATTCAGGATGTGGTCTCCGGCGACAAAGATCTTCTCTGAGGCCTCGTACAGGCAGGTATGGCCCCTGGTATGACCGGGGGTCTCCACACACTTGAAAAGGTAGCCCCCGACTTCGACAGTATCGTCATCTCCCAAGATGCTCAGTTCCGGGACCCAATCCGACCTGAACCTGTAACCAGGATGGCTCTCAAGGGCATTTCGGAGCTCATTCCTTGGAAAGCCCATAAGACCGGCATATTCGATCATCGGTTCCCAGCCCCCCCAGGCCTCAATGATCTCGGTATCCGGGCGGTTAAAGTATGTCTTGCTCCCGTTCGTGACCAGTTTGGATACGAGCCCAAAGTGATCAGCATGGAGATGGGTAATAAAGAGGTCTGTCTTTTTCAAGTCAACCTTCAGTTCCCGGAGGCCGTCAAGCATTGCCTCCAGACACTCCTTTCGATTCAACCCCGTATCAATGATCATATTCCTCTCTGAGCCCTTGATTACGTAAGAGTTGAGATATTTGAGAGGATTCTTGGGAAGGGGGATCTTGATTCGAAACAGGTCCGGTAAAATTTCTTCAATCATTTTCATAACTCCCAAATATGCAAGGGGGACTCTTTCGTCCCTTTGCAACAAAATTGGTAAGTTCTCAATAATCCCTGGCACCACAAAATTTCAATCTTCAATCGTCAATTTTCAATTCTCCGCCGTCCCTATATCAATACCTCAAGATCTTCCAGCGGATAGGAAACGCAGGAATGGACATAGCCAAATTGGTTGTCCGATTTACGAACCAGCGTCCCGGGGGGCTGAAATACCTTCCCCGACAGGATTTTGACCCTACAGATACTGCACTCACCCGAACGGCAGAGGGAAGGGACCACTATGCCAGCCTGTTCCAAGGTCACCATGAGCGGCTCTCCTGCACTGCCCTTCAGGGTCTTGTGACCATCGACCTTAATGGTAAAGAGATCCTCGGCCTTTATCTCCTGAGGCCAACCAGGATAATCAGAGATCCTTGCGGGTGGGCCGTAGGCCTCTTTTCTTATCTTCCTCTTTGGAATTCCCAGTTTTTCAAGCTCGGGGATACAAAACTCGTACATCTCCTGCGGGCCACAGAGGTAAAATGTCTTATCCTCCAGATGGTCAAGCGTTTCCCTTATAAGACTACCCGTAATCAATCCGCTGTGGCCCTGATATCCCTCAGCGGGATTTTCAATGACCGGCAGGTAGTGAATATTTTCCGATCGTTCAGAAATTGCCTTGAGCGTCTCGTGAAATATTATATCATCAAGATCTTTGTTTCCATAAAAGAGATATATGTTTCGATCCAGACCGCACTCAACGACCTCGCGAATCATGCTCATAAAGGGTGTGATGCCACTTCCCCCTGCAAGGCAGACCATTGTCTTTTTATGAAAGAGGGGATTAAAATAGAAATTTCCTGCAGGTCCGGAACTCTGGAGGATATGGCCGCTTTCTACGTCATCAAGCAGATAGTTAGAGACCAGTCCCCCTTCTACCCGCCTTACGGTAATATCATAATAGCCGGTCTGATTGGGGGCTGAAGAGATGCTGTATGGCCTGGTGGTTCGGATCTTACCTATCTCAAGAAATAGCCCGATATACTGTCCCGCCTGAAAGGGGGGGAGGTATTGGTTTGTTGAGACCAGTCGCAGCGTTTTGGCGGAGGGGGTTTCTTGGATGATGTCCGATACACGGAGCTCCAGCCGAGGGGGGTGGAGAAGATTGATGTACTGCTCGGGTGAATCTTTGTCCACCGAGTAATCTATGCCATACCTTCTGCTTGCTTCGATCTCCTCAACAATCTTACTGTACCCCTCAAATTCCTGAAAAATCCCCTTTTTCATGATCTCCCTCCATTCAGAGGTTGGGTTTTTTGATTATTGAATTTGCAGCTGAAAGGCCGGCCTCCAAAGTGGACTGAAAGCCACAGTCGCCGGTCCATCCGCTTGCGAAATAGAGGCCTCCAATGGGAGAGAAGCGCCCGGGCTGGAAGAACAGAGAGTCTTTTGTGTATTGTTCAAAGCCGTAAATCGCCCCGTTTGGATGCCCCAGATATCGCATGTGGGTAAGAGGTGTAGCCACTTCCAGCTCTTCAATGTGTTTTCTCACATCCGGAAAAATGTCCTCCACCCTACGCAACATGGCCTCGCCGCATCGGTATTTTACCCGGTGATAGTCCGACGGGGGAACGCGCAGCCAGGGGTCTCCATATTTTAGGGTAACGATATTGGCCTGGCAGGTCCCGGGAGGAGAGAAATCAGGGTCAGCCACATCATAACAGCTCAGGACCATCAGCTCATCATCTATATCCAGTCTTTGCATCCGATTAAGATTTCTATCAGTGATATCGGTGTTGGCCATGAGAAAGGTGGTGGAGTCGGTGATACCCAACTGTGAGGCCTCACAATCAAATCCCACGAACATTACAAATGCAGAAGGGCTGAGTGTTCGTCCCCTCATCTCCCTCAGGGTCTCATTGGGTACGTTTTCGGGGTCGATGAGTTGGACATACGTGGAGACCTGTGATGCATTGGCAATGACATGGTTTGCGGGTATGTGATCTCCGTCTTCCGTAATCACACCCTTGACCGCGCCGTCTTCCACGATGATCTTTTTCGCGCCGCAATTAAAACGAACCGTACCGCCACTGGAGAGAAACCTGTTTATGAGTCCATTGGAGAGGGCCTGGGAGCCGCCCTTTAGGTGAAAGGGCTTAAACTCGATAAAGACGAAAAAGAGCATGGCCAGATAGGCAAAGGACAACCTTGTGGGCGGTAAGCCCAAAAAGCCCCAGTAGACCGAAACAACTGCCTTGAGCAAGGGATCGGAAAATAGCTCATCCAGCACGTCGATTGCAGGCTTGAAGGCATGACTGTAAAGCAGCGGGTATTTTTCACGTGAGGCATCAGGATCCTTAAAGTAGAAGGCCGCCAGCATCTGGTTGGCATAGCTGTAGACCAGGTCAAAAAACCTCTCTATGCTCTCCTTCTCGTGCGGGAACATCTCTTGGAGTTCAGAAATGACCTGGTCTTTGCTGGTCTTGAGGGTCAGCCTGAACCCATCGGGCATGGCCACATGGTAAAGATCGTCCATCTCCACGAACTCGAGGTCATCAAGCACCCCCAGGTTATCGAGCATCATCCGGAGAGGCCCCGGCTTTTCAGGTGTCCCCATTCCACTGAGCTGGTGAAGTGCCACCTCAAACTCAAACCGGCCACGGCAGAAGCTTGTGGCGCATCCACCGGGGACGTTATGCCGTTCAAGGAGCAGGACATTGAACCCCTTCTGAGCCAGGCCCGCAGATGCGGTAAGGCCCCCATTACCCGCTCCAATGACCACCACATCATATCCTTCCATACAACCTCCTACTTTTCCTTCTTTGCCCTTTCCATCTCCATCTCTCTGAGCTTTCTTCGCATGACCTTTCCAACGGTGCTCTTTGGAAGCTCATCCATAAATTCCACCAGTTTGGGCACCTTGTAGGCGGCCAGCTTTTCCCTGCAATAGGAGATCACCTCCTCTTCAGTCAGGGTCTCGCCGGGCTTTGTAACGATAAAGGCCTTGACCGTCTCACCGCGGTAGGGGTCCGGGAGCCCCACGGCACATGCCTCTTGTATCTGGGGGTGCTCATACAGGACCTCGTCGATATCCCTGGGGTAGATGTTATATCCACCGGCAATGATCATATCCTTTTTGCGGTCCACAATAAAGAGATACCCTTCGTCGTCCATGTAGCCGATATCCCCGGTATAAAACCATCCATCTCTGATGGCATCGGCGGTCTCCTCGGGCTTTTTGTAATATCCTTTGGTGAGCTGGGGGCCCTTTAGCAGGATCTCACCGGATTCCCCAAGGGCCAGGTCCTTTGTGCCTGTCTTCAGATCCACGATGCGGCAGTCCGTGTCCGTAACCGGGACACCCACACTTCCTACCTTGGTCTTTCCTCGCCACGGGTTGGCATGGGAAAGTGGCGAAGTCTCAGTGAGACCGTAAACCTCGACAATGCTCGCCCCTACGCTCTTTTCCCACTCTCGGATGGTCTCCAGGGCCAGGGGGGCGGCACCGGAGATACACCCTTTTATGAAGGAAAAGTCTGTTTTCTGAAAGTCCGGATGGTTGAGAAGCCCCGCATAAATGGTTGGAACGCAAGGAAACCAGTCAGGGCGGTACTTTCGCGTCATCTCGAGGACGATCCCCGGTTCAGGACGGGGGATCAGGATTACAGTCAAACCCCTAAAAATACACTGGTTCATGACCGCGGTAAATCCGGCAGAGTGGAAGATCGGAAAGATGCCCATTACAGTCTCCTTGCCATCTTCTGCGTCGAAAATCCACGCCTTCAACTGCTGGACATTAATACTGAGGTTGGCATGGCTGAGCATAACGCCTTTGGAGACGCCCGTTGTCCCTCCTGTGTACAAAAGACTGGCCAGATCGTCAAAGGCCACCCCGGTCTTAGGTGGAGTGGAGGGGTATCTCTTTACGAGGTCCATAAAGTCATGAACGCCCTCCTTTGGATCGGTCTTTCTGTGCATTTTTTTCTTTACAAATGGAAAGAGCTGCTTCTTGGGGAAGGGGAGGTAATCGCGGATGTGGCAGGCAATTATGGTTTCGATCCCGGTCTTTTCCTTCAGCTTAAGCATTCTTGGTACTAAGAGATCGAGGCATATGGCCATCTTGGAATCAGAGTCATTGAGCTGGTGCTCCAGTTCACTCTCTGTGTAGAGAGGGTTGTTCATGACCACCACAGCACCCAATCGGAAGACGGCATAGGCGGCAATCACTACCTGAGGCATATTGGGGAGCAGGAG
>JAUUVE010000152.1 GCA_030589715.1 Desulfobacteraceae bacterium
CTTCCATGTCAAAGAAGATCCTTTTTCATGCCGATATCAATAACAGAGACACTGGCCCCGGCACATCGGGTGAGCACATTTATCGCAGCACCTCCACTCAAGAAGTTTCTGACCATTAAGCCGGTACCCTCCTGCGGGTAGGCGCTGACTCCATCTGATACTGCCCCGTGGTCTCCAACGAATATAAAGGCCCCTTTTCCTTTTACAGGGGGTCTCTCCTTCTCCATGATGGCGACCGCCCTTGCAGCGATCTCTTCAAGCTCACCCAGACTGCCCTTGGGTTTGTAAGGTTGTCCAGCCGGTTCTTGGCCTTCTCCATCCATACCTCTGAAATGGGTTCAATCTGTTTCACGGTTTACTTCCACATATTTAACCTTCCTTGCCTCTTACCTGTCTAATTCCATTACCGTACGACATAAAAAGCCCCATCCAGGTCATAAATAGTGCCTGAAGGAAAACTGCTATTTTTCCCGATTTTTGCGCCTGCCCCGTAACTCCGGAAGATGGTACGGGGTCAGGCTCAAATTTCAATCCTCGAAATACTTCAATGTATTCGTGTGGTTGAAATCTTCGCCTTCCCCACCGGGGCGTAAGCCCCTACGGGCCGGAGGCTTGAACTCGAAAAAATTATCTAGTTTTCGTTCGGGCACTAAATAGTTCTGACCCAGATGGGGCTGTGGCGTTCCCATCCGCCATGACTGGCAGGTCTTCTGGCTTACCCGGCTCCGGCTCGCCTTCCCATCCCGCCTGCGGGACAGTGACTTTTCATCCGCAAAGGAGGCTGGCCTCCCTGCGGACACCAATCATGTTTTCAAGGAGCAATAGTCTAATTGGACGGTTTTGTCAATAGGACTTTGGGACTCCCGGGAAGAGCATCAAAAAGCTTTGCTCCTCGACCTGGTTTACAAATTAATAAAATGTTGCAGACTATTGAGTACTCTGATAAGTTATGGATTAATATGGATTGTGAAAAATATCTTTAATGGAAAGGAGGTGAAATTTTTGTACTTTGTAAGACACTAGAGATAACACAATAGCAGAGGAAAGGAGGATACAGATGGCTGGAAGCACATACAAGATTATTGAACTTGTGGGCACAAGTGATAAGTCATGGGAGGAGGCAGCCACGACAGCGGTGGAGACGGCCGGGGCAACCTTAAAGGATCTGAGGATTGCGGAAGTTACCAAATTGGATATGACCCTCGAAAATGGCAAGGTCACCTCTTATCGGGCAAGGTTGAATGTCTCTTTCAAGTACGTGAAAGACTAATTCCAGTGGACCTGAAGGCCTTGTTCAAATCTGAAAAACGGAGTACAGGGCTCTGGGCCCGTAGGAAATAGAGAAGGGTATAGACAGGGGTGATTTTTACCATGCGGTCTCGCTGCCCGGTGCCCCGGTACTCCAACACCAAAGGAAAGGCCATAAATTTATTGAAACACTATTCTTGCTTCTTGAAGATGAGGAGTTGCCTCCGGGTATCGATTCCAGGCAGCGTGTAGGGAAAGGAGTTGTGGAGCGAGAGTCCATGCGCCTTAATGACATCCGAACTTTCCCTAAGAACCTTCTCGAACCGGCTTCCCTGAAAAGTTACAATCAGGCCCCCTGAGCAAAGAAAGGGGGCGCACAATGAAAGGCACTGCGGTAAGGGCGAAAGTGCCCTTGCCGTAATTATGTGGTACCCATCGGGGTGGAGATCTTTACCGGCCCTTTCAACCCGCCCTCTTATCACCTCAATTCCAGTGAGCTTAGTGGTCCTGATCACGTGCCTCAGGAAGCTGGCCTTTCTGGAATTGGCCTCGATTAGGTGAACCTCGAGCCCCGATTTGTGGATTTTTAGCGGGATTCCGGGGAAACCAGCGCCTGAGCCGATGTCCAGAAGCCTGCCTCTTTCAGGCAGGAAAGGGGATGGGAGTAAGGAATCGACTAAAAGCTCCCTAATTATCCGGTGCATGGAAGAAAGGCCCGTGAGGTTCACCTTCTCATTCCACTGCCACAATTCGTCCAGATAGATGCTGAGAAGATGAAGTTGATCCGCTGGCAATGAAATTCCTAACCCATTGGCACATCCTAAGAGGAGTTCCCTTTCTTGTTCGTTCAAAACTATAAAACAACCCTTCTCTTGATAATTTGTACGGCCTCTTCGGCGGTATCCACCACATTGAATATATCAAAGTCCGTCTCCGAGATAGTCTTTTCTTTCATCAACGTGTCCTTGACCCAGTTCAGAAGTCCGTGCCAGAACTTGGAATCCAATAGTATAACGGGAAAGTACCGGATTCTTTTTGTTTGGATAAGGGTCAGTGCCTCAAAGAGTTCATCGAGCGTGCCAAACCCCCCGGGCATGATAATATATGCCACTGAGTATTTCACAAACATGACCTTTCTGATAAAGAAATATTTGAAATCGAGCCGGACATTGGCGTATTCATTGGGTTTTTGTTCATTGGGAAGGTGAATGTGGAGCCCCACTGATTTACCTTCCGCCTCAACAGCCCCTCGATTGGCCGCCTCCATAACACCAGGGCCTCCCCCTGAGATGACGTTAAAGCCATTTTCAACCAGCAAGCGGGCTACCTTCACCGTTGTCTGGTAAATCGGGCTTTTAGGCTTGACCCGCGATGAACCGAAGATACTCACAGCCGGGTAAACTTCTGGCATTTGTTCAAAGCCTTCAACAAACTCTGCCATGATGTGGAACATCCTCCATGAATCATTTAGGGTGAGGTCGTCTACTAGATACTGTTTTTCATACATACCTCTATATCCTTTCTGTTCGATTTAAGTGATGGGGTTAGGAAAAAAGCGTTGATTTTTTCTTATTTATTGTTTAGCTTTCGGGCAAAATCAGGTAAAATCATAAAGTTATGATTGAATGGTGTCAAGGAATAGTGGATTTTTGTTATGATGAAGTAGGGCAATGAAATTTAGAATCATAACCAAGGATAACTTTTTTCACGATTGGAGGGCCCAAGAGAGGCCATGGCAAGAAGATTATCTGGCCATGTATTCCAGCCTGTGGCCCGGCATTACCACGGATCCGGACCTGATGATGATCCCGATTGACGATCATCTGGTCCATAGGGGAGATGGGGGGTTCGATGTAATGCGCTGTGTACTTGGCAAGATATACCAGATGGAGGGGCATCTTGAACGCCTTAGCCGGTCGGCCAGGGCAATTTCACTTGGTCTTCCCCCTGAATACGAGCATATCAGAGAGATAATCAAAGGTGTGGTCCTGATTGCTGGCGAAAAGGAATGCCTGATCAGGGTAATTATGTCAAGGGGCCCGGGTAGCTTCAGTGCAAACCCTTACGACTGCCCTTCCAGTCAATTCTACGTCAACGTGATTCGTTTCAGGAGTTTGCCAGAGCCGTATTACAAAGAGGGGGTGTCCATTATTACCAGTAAGACACCCATAAAAAAATCCTTTTTCGCCAATATAAAGTCGTGTAACTATCTCCCCAATGTACTAATGAAGATGGAGGCCATCGATGCCGGATGCCCGTATTCTTTGGCCCTGGATGAGGATGGCTTTCTAGCTGAAGGCTCAACAGAAAATGTTGGTGTCTTAACTGAGGATAGGGTTCTGAAGTTTCCGGGGTTTGAAAGGACCTTGTCTGGCATAACCGCTAAGCGCGTCTTGAAGCTGGCAGATGAGCTGGTGAAGAAAGAAATGGTCAAGGGTGTGGGGCATGCCAAGATAACTCCTGAAGAAGCATACCAAGCCAAAGAGATGTTTCTCACTGGGACTTCTATAAACATCCTTCCCGTTGTCAGTTATGATGGCAGGACCATCGGCAATGGCTCCCCAGGTCCGGTGTATTCTGAACTGGCCTCGCTCTTATGGAAGGATATGACTGAGAATCAGGAGATGCTCACCGAGATTGCCTGGGAATCGAGAGGATAGATTACTGTATTAATGAACCCTTTATCTAGTAAGGCTTCAACGAGGAGGTCGTGATGGAACGTGTAGCGAGGGTATCAGAGATCATAGGTGCCTCACCCGTTAGTTTTGATGATGCCATCAAGGTCGGTTTTGATAGGGCGAACCGCACATTAAGGGGGATTACAGGGCTGAGGATCCTTGAGCAAAGGGTTTCGGTTGAAGATGGCGAGATCAAGGAGTACCGTGTAAGGATGGAGATAATTTTTGTGCTTGAAACTTAACCCGGATAAACCCTGTCAGAGTTGTCTAACAGAGTAAACCGGAATTTGGGAATTGTGACCGTTTTGAGTACAATTAAGTCTGTAAGGAGGGCTTTTATACCCAGACCTTGACCCCATGTCTCACAAGATGATAGATATGAGGCACCCTTGCAATGGAAAACGGAATGGCGTTTGAGGAAGGTCGGGGACATGAGAGGAACAGCCAATTCATGGAAGAAGAAAAGAAAGATAAGACAATGGGACGAGATGCCTACGAAGATTTCCTGACTGACGTAAGCAGCCAGTTTGCCAGGGGGGAGGAAGAAAGGGAATTCATGGACAGCATTGGCCGTGAATCCATCCAAGAGGATATTCAGGTAAATGTGGGTGAACGTGTCAGCGCGGTCAGGGAAAGTCGCGGTTTAAGTCTACGGGATATTTCCCAGAGGACAGATATTGATGTTTCCCTGTTGGAGCAGATTGAGGATGGCACGGTGGCTCCCCCCTTGGGCATAGTAATAAAGTTGGCCAAGGCCCTGGAGATGAAAATGGGCTACTTTATTTCCGGGGAAGAGGACAGACCCTACACCATTGTCCGCAGGGATGATAGGAAGGTGGTATCCCGATATGACTCAAAAAAAGGGAAGCATTATGGTTACGAATTTGAATCACTGGCCCCCCATAAGAAAGACAGGCATATGGAACCCTTCCTGGTGACCCTCGAACCCTCGGATACAGAGGAAGAGAGATCCACACATGACGGACAGGAATTTATTTATGTGCTGCGTGGTGAAATGGAGGTTCGTCTAGGAGAAAAGAGCCATGTCCTTGAACCTGGAGATGCCATATATTACGATTCAACGATTCCTCACTTGGTAAGATGCCACGGCCAAGGGCAGACAAAGATCCTGGCAGTCCTTTATGCCGAAAGATGACATGCTGCTGTTAGGTTCCCATGATAGTCGCTTGATAAACTTGGCCTTACCCTATCCGCACCTCAGAAAGAAGTCCTTTAGGGCTCTCCTGGAGGAGATGAAAAGGGCGGCGGAAGGTTTGGGGATACATGGGTTTGGCAGAGACTTAAAGAACCTAAGAGCCTTGAGGCTTTTGATGGAGGGAAAGAAAACGGATGATAGTGTTTGACATGGAGTGTTCCCAGGGGCATGTGTTTGAAGGATGGTTCGACAGCTCGGAGGCCTTTGAAGAACAGAATGCCAATGGCCTGGTGAGTTGCCCCTATTGTGATGATTCCAATATCAGAAAAGTCATTTCTCCGGTGGCGGTAAAGAAGTCGAGTCACGACAGCCAACCGGCACCTGAGGCTGTCGACTACCAGAGACTTGCAAAGGAAGTCGTAGATTACATCAAGAAGAACTCCGAGGATGTAGGAGCCCAATTTGCTACAGAGGCCCTCAAGATTCATTATGGGGTAACGGAGAAGCGAAACATCCGGGGATCAGCTACCCACGACGAGGAGAAGACCTTGAAAGAGGAAGGGGTGGAGTTTTTTAAGATCCCAATGCCCAAGACCGAAGAGGACAAGAAAAATTAGTAGGTCGGATAAGACTCAAACCAACAACGGGCTGGGCTTGTGAATTGCCGGCAAGAAAGGAGGTAAAGGGGGCTATGAGTTCTGATAGTCATTTAAAAGACAAGGTTATTTTGGTGGTGGATGACGAACCCGATGTCCTTGAGACCGTGGAGGAAGAGCTGGACATGTGCCTCATGCACAAGGCAACCGATTATGATACTGCGCTTCAGTACCTCTTGAGCTACACCTATGATATCGTGATCCTGGATATTATGGGAGTAAACGGTTTTGAACTCCTCAAGAGTGCTGTATCCAGGGGGTTTCCAACGGTCATGCTCACGGCCCA
>JAUUVE010000252.1 GCA_030589715.1 Desulfobacteraceae bacterium
GACCATACTTGGAAAATGTCTCCCAGATGTCAGTCCCTACCACGTTCATGGCTGCCTTAAAGGAGACCACGTACCAGAAACCGCAGAACCGCACAACGCCCATGGCAAACCCTACGGCCATGCCCAGGAAGAATAGGACAGCAAGGAGGAGGAGAATCCCAAGGATCCCTATTAGGGTCAAACTCACTCTTTACTCCCCTCATAAAATACAGATTTCAAGAGATCGGTCAGAAAAACCAGAGAGAGTGTGGCACATCCAAAGGCCACACCATAGGTAAAGGGATAATAGACAATCCTTAATGTTTCCGTGAGTTCACCAGTCTTCCACAAAGTAGTAGCGTACTTGGCGATCTGCCACGACACAAGGGCGAAGAAGACCATACAGATTAAGTAGTTGATACCATTCAGTATCCTCTGGGTCTTCTTGGAAAACCTCAGCACCAAGACATCTACTGCAATGTGACCCCTTCTTATCTGAGTATAGCCCAGGGCAAAGGCGGTCAACACGGCCCCAAAATACCCCATGAGTTCAAAGCTCCCGCTGATGGGAATCCAGACGAGACGCGAGAAGACATTGGCGCATGTCAAGAAGATCATCGCCATCAAAAATAGGCCGGCAATACAGATGAGAATCTGATTTAAATAATGGCTAATCCTATCCAGAATCACCATATCAGGCCCCTCGATGTCCGTTTCGGAATCCGGAATGTGCTATTTCCCATCCCGGATTCCGATTTCGGGTTTTACCTGTTATTTCCCAGAGTACATCTGGGCAAAATCCTTTATGTCTTGAACAATCGCCTCGGCAGGCAGACCTTTTGCCTTATTTTTTTCAATCCACTTAGCCGTGATCGGTTCAAGCAGCTTGTACCATTTGGCCTGTTGCTTTTTTGAAAGCCTAAACACCTTGACACCCTGTTTCCTCTTTGACCAACGCATGGCCTTCTTCACATGATTATCCATATAGACGCCTGTCCACACCGACTGCTGGGTACCCAACTCATCAAAGACCTTTTGCACATCCTTTGGCAGTGAATTCCACTTATCCATATTCATCACCACGGCAAAGGGATATACCGGTGTCTGGATCATAGTCACATACTTACAGAGTTCGGCAAATTTAAAATCTTTCATGACCTCAAGAGATGAAAACAACCCCTTTACCACACCTTTCTGGAGTGCCTCCGGGGTTTCCGGCATGGGCATCCCCACACGGTTAGCGCCCCAGGCCTTTAGGATCTGTGCGGCGCCGCCTGATGCCCGAATAGGTACCCCCTTGAGTTCCTCCAGGTTTCTTATAGGGATTTTGGACATGATGTTGGATGGTGCGGTTGTAAACATTGTAAGGACTTTTACCTTGGCAAAGGCCTTGGGTTTGTACTTCCTGTAAAGATCCCAGAGCGTGAGGCTGGCTACTTCTGAATTGGGCAGACCGAGGGGAAGAGCGATCGCATTAGTAATCAAAAAACGCCCTGGCTGGTAGGCCATGCATAAATTACCTATATCGGCAGTTCCTGCAATAACACCATCCATCATCCCCTTGGCCTTGAGGAGTGTTCCCCCCGGGAAGGTACTAATGGCAACCTTTCCATTGGTCCGCTTTTCCACCTCTTTTTTCCACCTTTCCATCTGGACACAGGGAAAGGTGGGGGCTGGCGGGAAGTTGGCGTAGGTCAGTTTGATCGGCCCTGCCGTGGCAGATGCCGGCATCCAGGTGATTGAAAAGATCGTTGCCAAAAAGATCCCGGCCAATACAAATCCTAATTTTCTTTTCATGATTAAGACCTCCTTTTTTTATGGACAACTTGTTAATCCCAGTCTAACGATGGCCTATCCTCTCACCCCCTTCCTTCTATTGCTGAGTTCCTTATCTCGTTCCCACACTCTGCATGGGAACGCACACCTTCTTGCGCTCTGCGCATTTTATCAATAAGAGCCATTATCTCAGGCTTTTATGGACGCAAAGCGTCACGCGGAACAGGTTCCAACGCAGAGCATTGGAACCAGTTTAAAACTAAAATGAACTAAAGTGTCTAAAGTTTTATTGTTTATCAAATCCGCATTCCGCATTCCCAATTCCGAAATCAAAAGATACTCGGCTCCACATACTCTCCAAAGACATCCCTAAAGACGTTGGCCATTTCCCCTACCGTGGCATAATGCTTTGAGCACTCCACCAGATAGGGCATAACATTTTTCTGATCCCTGGCCGCCCCTTCAAGCCCCTTCAAGGACTCGCCCGCAGCCTTGTTGTCCCTGTCCTTTTTGAGTTCCCTGAGCCGCTCAATCTGAAGACGGGCCCATTCCTCGTTGTATTCGTGGAGTTCCACCTCCATGTCAACACCTTCGGTGTATTTGTTTACCCCCACCTTGGTTATCTTACCCTCCTGGAGCTTCTTCTCGAACTCATAGGCCTGCCGGGCCACTTCCCTCTGGACATATCCGGTAGAGACCGCCTCTACCATGCCGCCCACCTTCTCAATCTTCTCCATCTCCTCCAGGATCTTCTCTTCCATCTCTTTGGTCAGGGTCTCCATAAAGTAAGACCCTCCAAGGGGGTCCACGGTGTCCCGGAGACCGATCTCATCCATGAGTATCTGAAAGGTCCTCAAGGAGAGGAGCGCGGCCCTCTCGGTCGGGATTGTGTAGGCCTCATCAAAGGAGCACAACGCAGTGGTCTGCGCACCAGAAAGCGCCGCTGCCAGGGCATAATAGGCCCCGCGCATGATATTATTTTCCGGTTGCTGTTTTGTCATGCCCGAGCCCCCTCCCCCGAATATACCGCGGAGAAAGAGGGCCTTTTTATTCTGGACACCATACCTTTCCCGGAGCAGCCTGGCCCACAGCTTTCTGGCTGCTCGAAATTTAGCCACGGTCTCCCATATGTTACCGAAGACATTCAGGTTAAAAGAGAATCTCCCCACAAACTCTTCCGCCTTGTATCCTCGGGCTACTACGTTATCTATATAGGCAAAGGCGATCATCAGGGCATAGGATATCTCCTGGGCCGGGGTGCAGCCCGATTCCCTGATATGGTACCCGCAGACCGAGACGGGATTGCACCTGGGCAGTTCCTTCATGGCATACTCGATGGTATCCCCTATGAGTCTGACTGCCGGCTCCACAGGGTAGATCCACGCCCCCCGGCCCACTATTTCCTTGAGTATATCGTTCTGCGGGGTGGCCGAGATCTCTGTCTTTTTGTATCCAAACTTCTCGGCCATGGACTGATACATGGCCAGCATAACAGACGCCACCGCATTGATAGTCAGGCCGCTCCCGATACGATTGAGCTGGATATCCTTAAATGCGATCTCAAAATCCCTCAAGGAGTCCACCGCCATTCCCACACGACCCACCTCCCCTTCGGCCATCTCATCATCAGAGTCGTATCCCATCTGGGTGGGCAGGTCAAAGGCCACGTTGAGTCCGGTCTGGCCATGGGATATCATCAGTTTGAACCGCTCATTGGTCTCCTCGGGTGTACCGAATCCCGTATACTGCCGGGTTGTCCAGTTTCGGCTCCTATAACCCGAGGGATGAAGGCTCCTGGTAAAAGGAAATTCGCCGGGATCTCCAAGGTCCTCCTCGTAATCGAAACCGATCCGTTCCAGATCCTCTGGTGTGTAAGAAGGCCTTACCTTTATGCCCGACTGCAAAATCACCTCTTTGATGGCATCCTTTTCATCCTTTATATAAGTGGCTACTCCCATCGTTACCCCCTACCTATCCCCCCTTTTCAGTTTTTGGATTTTTCTCGTATGAATTTTACTATCTCGTCAAAATGTGTTCCCCCTGGGAAGACCCCGCCCACCCCCATTTCATTGAGGGTCGGGATATCCTTATTAGGGATCACTCCACCTACCGCCACGAGTTTGTCCCCCATATCCTGCTCTTTGATCAGGCCCATAAGTTTTCTGCAGATAGGGATGTGCGCCCCGGACATTATGGAAAGGCCTATGACATCCACATCCTCTTGAAGGGCCTGATTTACAATACTGGCTACGGTCTGATGGAGGCCGGTATAAATCACCTCCATCCCCGCCTCCCGCATAGCGTGGGCAACCACCTTGGCACCCCTGTCATGGCCGTCCAGGCCAGGCTTTGCCAAAAGCACGCGGATCTTTCTCACTGTCATATCACTCATACTTCCCTAACCCGGATAAACCGGAATTGAAAATTCTGAATTGCGAATTGAGGGATTTAGTACCTTATAACCAAATTTGCGCTCAAAACGAGCAGAAAATGTTCCAGAATATCCTGGGTTTTGCGCTTATAAATCAATTTAGGAATTCAGGAATTCAGGAATTGAGGGATTCGATTGACGCGATTGTCTTCAATTCCTTAA
>JAUUVE010000177.1 GCA_030589715.1 Desulfobacteraceae bacterium
CAGGTGCCCTGTGCTGGTTTGTCAATGGTACTATATGTGAGGGTGTGGTTAACGAAAACTGGAAAGAAAAAATGAAGATGTGCCGTTCGTGCAATGTTTTTGCCTCTCAAATATAGATATTGAGCGATCATCCCAAGTCTAATTGGAAATAGTATTCCAACATTCCAAACTGGGGACCCGCCTCTCCGAGCTGTAGGCTACGAGCCGGAAGCCGGAGGGTGGGGAGTCCGAAGGACAATTGTGAGCGAAGCGAACTAAGTTCGTTACCAGATAGGAAAACCCATTATGCTATTTAAAGCAAGCTTGTATATCGCGCTTGCAATTTTTGTTTTCGGTCTATTCTATAAGATATCCAATTGGTTCCGGTACGGCCTTGATGGAGATGTTGGAAGGCTTAGAACTACGAAGAGGGTCTCTGCGGCCCTAAAGGGAATCTTTCTGACAGTATTTAGCGTACAGATCCTTTCCCTTTTAAAGGTCTTTGTCACTGATGTACTTCTTCAGCTCCGGGTATATAAGGAGAGCCGCCTCCGGTGGACCATGCATATGTGTATGTATTGGGGATTTATGCTGTTGCTCCTCATGCATGCCCTGGAGAAATTTACAAGTTCTCTCCTATTTACAGATTATTATTCCACACTAAACCCCTTCTTATTTCTCAGAAATATCTTCGCCGCCATTGTGATCATAGGTTTAGGCATTGCGGTCTACCGGCGGTTTGTCTTGAAAGTGCCGCGTCTTATCACTAATGCCGTGGATATTTACGCTATGGTGATTGTTGCCGTTATTATGCTCTCCGGGATTGTTTTGGAGGGAACAAAAATCGTATCGTACAACCGGTATAAGATTATGGTTGAAGAGTATGCGGATTCTGACGATGAGCAGGAACTGAGATCCTTAGAGAGCTACTGGGTAAAGAAGTTTGGGGTTGTTTCCCCCAACCTAAAGGGGCCGTTTGATAAAAAGAGTCTGGCGCAGGGCAAGGAGTTAAATGACATGAGTTGCGCTGCCTGCCATTCCAGGCCACAGTGGGCCTTTATGAGCTACGGAGTGGCCAAGGCGATCAAGCCGGTTGCCGTGGGATTGGATCAGGCTGGCTTTCCAAATTCGCTCTGGTATATTCACTTCCTGGCCTGCTTTATCGGTCTGGCTTATCTGCCCTTTAGTAAGATGTTTCATATCATCGCCAGCCCGTTGAGCCTTCTTACCAACGCGGTTGCGGACAAAGAGAGATTTGACCCGGCCAATATTGCCACCAAAAGGGTGATGGAACTGGATGCCTGTTCTCGATGCAGGACCTGCAGTCTGTGGTGCTCAATTGCAGTATCCATGGAGACCATTGATAACGAAAATATCCTCCCGTCTGAACGGATCGAATCATTGAAATCCCTCGTGGCCAAGAAGAAAATGGGTGATTCCCAGCTTGTGGAAGTTTGGAAGGGCACTTACCGGTGCACGCTTTGCGGCAGATGTAAAGAGGTCTGCCCTGTCAACATTGGTCTCAGGGATCTGTGGAAAGGTATGAGAGAACATCTGGTCCAAAAGGGCCTCCACCCCCCGATCCTTCAGATCGTTCAAGAAGCTGTGGCCAACGAACATAACCCCTTGGATTATGACAATGAAGAACGGGCCATGTGGGTGGAATTTATGGATGACCCCCCGGATGACCAGTTTCAGAGAGAAAAGGCAGAAGTGGCTTACTTTATCGGTTGTGTCTCTTCTTTTTCACCGGCGGTCCAAAAAATCCCTGAGGAATTTTGTCAAATTCTGAGCAAGGCAGATGTGGACTTTACCATCCTGGGAGAAAAGGAATGGTGCTGCGGGTTTCCTATGTTGTCAGCAGGGATACGCGAAGGGGCAAAGGAGCTCAAAGAACATAATATCAATGCCATACGGGAACTAGGGGCCAAGACCATAGTATTTTCATGCCCGTCCTGTTTTCACACCTGGTCCCATGAATACGCCGCGGATATAAATGATGTTAGGCTTGTGCATGCTACCCAGTTTTTGGAGGAGTTGATAGACACGGGTAGAATTGAGTTTACCAATGACCTCACCGCAACCGTCACCTACCACGACCCATGTGATCTGGGTCGTGCCTCAGGGGTTTATGGGGCCCCGCGCAGGGTAATTCAAAGCATACCTGGGTTGAGACTTGTGGAACTCCCTGAGAGCGACAGAAAATCGCTCTGTTGTGGTGGTGGCGGAGACGTTGAGATGTACGACAGTGAGTTGACGGGGAAGGTGGCGGCAAAAAGGGTGGGGCAGATCCGTGATTTAGGTGCGGAAATTTGCGCTACCGCTTGTCAACAGTGTGTTCGTACATTAACCACTGGGGTGAGAAATATTGATGCGGAGGTGGAGGTCCTGGATGTCATACAACTGGTATGGCGATCCATGTCCTGATTTGAGAAATAAAAAAACCATTTTGGAAAGGAGGTTTGAAGGAATTATATGTGGTATGGGGAGGTAAGCATTAACCAAAACTCACATTTTTTATAGAAAGGAGGTGTTAGAAGATGAGCCTAGAGGACGTCAAACCCGATGTCACCGCCGATCTCACCGGCAAGACTTGTCCCTATACGGTTATGGGCGCAAGGGATGCACTAAAGCCTTTAGGGAAAGGGCAGGTTTTGGAGGTGTTTGTGGACTATCAACCTGCTGCCGACGAGTCCATTCCTAATTTTCTAAAAAAGAAGAATTATCCGTTCCAGGTGTCGGAGGTGGATGCTGGCAAGTGGAGATTTGTTATTGAAAAGACCGATTAGCGATACGGAGGGTCAATAGTTATGGCAGAATTCAAGGGGATTAGTTTGCCGGATGATCTCTACTATGAACCCAAAGAACACATGTGGGCAAAAGTAGAGGGTAACCGGGTTCAGGTTGGTCTGGATGCCTTTGGGGTACAGGCTACCGGGGGTAACACTCAATATGTAAAAATGAAACCGGCAGGGTCGAAGGTGAAAAAATTGAAGCCTTTTGGATCCATTGAGGCAGGTAAATATATCGGACCTCTGAGGGCTCCTGTTGGGGGTGATATTGTAGAGATCAACCAGAAGGTAATTGACAACCCCACTTTGGTAAACACTGACCCCTTTGGCGAGGGATTCTTTCTGTTCATCGAACCATCCAATTTGGAGGAAGAACTCAAAGACCTGCTCAGTGGCGCGGACACTATTCAAAAGTGGCTTGAAGAGGAGTATGCAGCATATGCTGCCAAAGGGGTATTTGAGTGAGAATAGGGCTCCAGGAGCAAAGAACAAAAACGGAGGTAATGTGTTATGGCAAAAATGGCTATCATGTTAACAGAAGGGCCGTGGCAGACGGAGAATTATGAGATCTTTGCTCGTCTGGCAGAGGCTGCCCTGGATAAGGGGCATGAAGTTGAGGGGTTCTGGTATATCGATGCGGTCTACAACGCAATCAAACATCAGAAATTCCCGGAGGATGTACCCCTACCCGTAGAGAGAATGAAAAAGCTGGTGGAGAAGGGGGCCAAAATTATTGCCTGTGGAATTTGTGTAAACGCCAGGGGTCTGGAAAGAGGGAAGGAATTTGTTGACGGAATTCGTGTTGGCGGATTACCGGATCTTGCGGACATGGTCAGTGAGGCAGATACGTTTATTACACTCTAGCTGAGTCTCAAGGGCTCAACTGGTTTAAGGAGGAATTTCCAATGGCGGAGAAAAAGGTCTTAATAAATATTTGCAGGGCACCTTTTGGGACCGTGTTCTATACAGAGGGCCTGAGGGCGGCAGTGGGGGTAAGTGCCGGGATCGATGAAAATATCCCTACGATTCTGTTCCAATCGGACGGGGTTTTTTATTGTCTAAAGGATGTGGACAGGACTGACGCCCTTGCCTATTTTGAGTCCTATAAGGGGATGGGTACAAAACTTTGCGCTGTCAAAGAGGATCTGGACGAGAGGGGTATAAGGGAAGCCGAATTGGCCGACGATATTACTGTGATCTCAAAAGAAAAGGCATTTGAGCTATTTCAGGAGAATGATTTCAATATGGACTTTTAGGAGGTAATCATATGCTCTATCTATGCGGAGACAAAATATTGGGAGCCGTGGGACTACAGTATGCCCAGATGGATCCCGATGCTATAGTGGTCTTGATCAAGGACGGTGTGTACCTGGATATCCAGGCGGTTCAGGGCAAGAAGATATATGCCATTGACGAGGATGTTAAGAGGCGTGGAATGACAGGCCGCCTAAAGGACAAGACAGACATTATCGATTATGACGGGCTTGTGGATCTCGTTTTTGAAAACAAAGTGGCAAATTTTGTTTGAGATGTTCAGGGTTATCTAGTGGTGGAGTGATGGTCAGATTGCTTGATTTGGGTCACGTGTCCTACCTGCACTCTCAGACCATTTATCACGCCGTGGCCTATTGTACCATTGAGGCATCACATGGCACGATTATCATCTTGAATCCAAGAGAGCCCTATGTTTGCTTTGGATACCATCAGGTACTGGAAAAGGAGATAGATGTTAAATACTGCCATGGGAAAGGGCTCCCTATCCTGAGAAGGGAGGTGGGGGGAGGCACAGTATATCTTGATGAAGACCAGTTGTTCTTCCAGTGTGTGTTTCCCAGTGGTAGCGTTCCCCTAAAGGTTGACGATCTCTATGAGCTGTTCTTGCGGCCTGCAGTGAATACCTATCGCAATCTCGGGTTAGATGCCCATTATCGCCCACCCAATGACATCCAGATAGGTGATAAGAAAATATGTGGTACCGGGGCAGGAAGGATAGGGGATGCATCGGTAGTGGTGGGAAATATCATGTTTGATTTCAATTTTAGGGAGATGTCCCGGGTGCTTCGTGTCCCATCCGAAGAGTTTAGAGAGAGGGTCTACGAAGGCATGCAGACCTATGTGACCACACTGCGCGCTGAGCTGGGCTATATCCCTGACAGAGAAGAAGTGAAAGAAGTATTGATCAGGGAATTTGAAGGGATGTTGGACGTCTCCCTCAAAAGAGGCCGCTTAACACCTGATGAGCAACGGATGATGGCGACCATAGACAGTAGGTTCACCGATCCTGGGTGGCTCCATGAGGATGGTGGAAAGGTGAACGACTGGGTCAAGATAACAACCGATGTAAAGGTAATGGAGTCAACATATAGATCATCCGGAGGCCCAATAAGGGTCTTCCTTCGATTGAAAAATGATACCATCGATGACATCGTGATTTCAGGTGAGTTCCCATTTCAATCGCAAGGGGATCTCAAAGGCCTGGAAGACCACCTTATCGGACAACCGGCTGACGCCGGTCCTTTGTTAAAAACGATTGAGTCGTTCTATGTATCCAACGGCATACAATCTACGGGAATCAGGCCTGAGGATATGGTGCGGGCGATCATGGGAGAAAAGAACTAAAGGGGGGATATTTTATATGGCAGAAAAGGAAAAATTGGGCATCCTTGTCCCGACCAACAAGCACATTGATCATGTCATAGGGGTTGTTAGAGCAGCAAAAAAGGC
>JAUUVE010000207.1 GCA_030589715.1 Desulfobacteraceae bacterium
GAAAGAGGTCATCGAGGCGCGAACCCAAACCACCATTTCTGAGTTGGACCCTGAATCGAGGGTCCAGGAGATCGCCCGTCTCCTGGCCGGACGAGATATTACTCCGCGCGCCCTAGCACACGCCAAGCAGATGCTCGAGGGTAAAATTAACCCTTGAACCTTACGACCTGACCTGCCGAAAATTTCCCCCCTTTCACCGGCACCGCCCGGGAATGTTTCCCCATGACCGAGTCGACCTTGATCTCCCCCATCCTTTCCCCCAACAGTCGAATAGTTCTGCCGCTACCAGAGGGAATCGATTTTCCCTTGGATAAGACCTCGAAGTATTGCCCGGGCCGGACCCCCACCTTCTTTCCCGCGTCAATCATTATGGTGTCATCCTCTACGGCCAAGATCCTCCCAGTCCAAGGCACCTTGGCAAGCTCATCTTCAACGGCCGAGGCCTGTCCCTCCAGGATTTCCGGTAGGGCCTCCTTCAGGGCCTGATCAATGATTTCCTTGTCACCTTGCTTTTCTGCATCCTCCAAAGAGGCAGAGAACTCCTCAGATTCGATCCGCGTCATTGAGAAGGTCTTGGTCGTAATGTCCACCACATTCACGCCCATGGAGATCTCATAGAACTTCTTATAGCTCCGGAAAGGCCAGATGCCTGACTTCCTGGTCGTGACCTCAATGGGGTTCATAACCCCAATAATAAGCGCATTCATGCCCAGACCTTCCGCGATGTCAATAAGCCTTGAACTTGTCACTACCCCAAATAAGCGCGAGGTCATGGCCAGGGAGGAAAACATGCCATCGGGGGGGCTATATAGCAAGAGATCGGGCGATCTCTTCAGAAATTCCCAAAAACCCCTATCCAATTCCTCGGCCCTCTCGGCTCCAAGCCCTGCCTGATCCACCAGCGGGAAAACCATGACCCTTTTTTTCAGCTCGGGCCCTTTTGGAATTACCGGACTGATCAGAGACCTCATCATACCGCAGCCGGAGGTTGTGATAAGAACGAGCGATAAGGCCATCAAAAGCAGGGCCTCAAAATATAGTCGACGCACAGGATGTCTCCTAGAAAACAATTTCAAAGGACGTAAACTCTCCCTTCCATTCTTCCTGGGTCTCATGGACCGCGGAAACCCTTGCAGCAGGGGGACCCTCATGCCACCATGAAACCAGCTTCTTGACCAGATCTTTGGGTCCTTCCGCCAGGACCTCCACTGAGCCATCACGCTGATTTCGCACCCAACCAGAGATACTTAAGGCAATGGCCTCCCTCCGGGTGGAGTCTCTGAACCATACCCCTTGGACTCTTCCTTCAATGATGAGGTGAACCCTGATTTTATCCATTCCTTGCTCCCGGATTATGCTCCCATTCACCCGGTTCAAAACCTTCGCCTTTCAGGCGAACAGCTCTAGCCTGTTTTGCATCCTGCATATCGAATACCCGCTTGCCATGCAGAATGCGCTGGGATATGACAATAATTGCGGTACCGAGATCAATATTGAGGTGCTATATCCAATCTGCCCAAAGGCATTGCGGGCAGGTCGAACAAGGCCTCCGGCTCGGAGTGAATTTCGAACCTCGGAAGTTTTTGAAAGAAAGCAAACAAGATTCTTCACTTCGATGTTCGGCAGTTCCTTGTTCTGCGGTGCTGCGGTTCAAAATAAATGACTTTCAGTCGTACAGAAATCTATAGACTTCAAGAAAAAGATTTTGGAAGTGCTGTCCGAAAAATGGGATATTCTCAAAGAATCAGTGGCCTTTGCCCTTTGCCATTATTCGTTCCCCCAGACTTTCTTTAACGTCATAGAGCTATGATTACCCCAAAAGCTTTTTCTTAAATGCTATACCTGCTTTAACAGGTAGTGGTTTATTCTTCTCCCAACAGTCTCAAGAACTCGTCCTCCTTGAGGATAGTAACATCCATGTCTGCTGCCTTTTGGAGCTTTGAGCCGGGGGATTCCCCCACAACCAGGAAATCGGTGCTGCTGCTCACCGAAGAGGAGACCCTTCCTCCTCGCCTGAGTATCTGCTCCTTGGCCTCAGAGCGTTTCAGGGAGGAGAGGGAACCGGTCATCACAAAGGTCTTTCCTGCAACAACGCCTCCCCCAGGATGAGTAACTGTTTCAAACAGAATGCCCTCTCTTAGGAGACGTCCACTATGTTCCCTGTTGGATCTGTCAGAGAAATAGGAGACAATACTTTCCGCTATCTGGGGGCCGATCCCATCGATGGCCAACAATTCCTCCTCTGTGGCCTCCTCTAGATGTTCCAGGTCCTCAAAATGATCTGCCAATATCACGGCAACATGTTCTCCAACATGCCTGATTCCTAAGGCATAGACAAACTTGGCCAAGGTTGTCTTCTTGCTGTTTTCAATGGCCTCGATAAGGTTGCCTGCCGATTTATCGGCTATTTTATCTAGTTTTATTAGATCGTCAAACCGGAGTTCATATAGATCCGCCGGCTCTCTTACCAATCCCCTCTCAATTAACTGCTCGATCAGTTTATCCCCGAGACCGTCTATATCCATGGCCCCTTTTGAGACAAAATGCTTTAATGATTGTTTGACCTGGGCCGGACAGTTGGGGTTAGGGCATCTCATGACCACCTCCCCTTCCTTTTTTTCTACCCCGGCCCCACAAACCGGACACTGAGTCGGCACTACAAACTTCCTCTCCGCACCTGTCCTCTTTGATCGGATCACCTGCACTACTTCAGGTATGACGTCTCCGGCCCTCTGGACCAATACGGTATCCAGCTCCCGCACGTCCTTCTTCTCTATCTCATCCTGATTATGGAGGGTTGCCCGCCTTACGATAACGCCCCCTATCTCAACGGGTTCAAGGTGAGCCACGGGTGTCAGGGCACCGGTACGACCCACCTGTACATCAATCTTGATGACCTTTGTGGTCTCCTGGGTAGGTCTGAATTTATAGGCAAGTGCCCACCTCGGGCTCCTGGATTTCTGACCCAGCCTTGCCTGCAGGTTCAGTTGATTGACCTTGATCACAGCCCCATCGATTTCATAAGGAAATTGGGATCGTATCTCTTCAAGATAATGACAATAGTCTATGACCTCACTCGGTGTGCCACATACCCGTATATAGGGCCTGTTAACGCGGAGGCCCCACTGCTGAATGGAAACCATCAATTCACGGTGGGTATCAAAAGGGGACCCGCTTATCTCCCCGACACCATAGCAGAACATATTCAGCGGTCTCTTGGCAGTGATTCTCGGGTCCAGCTGTCTCAAGGAGCCTGCTGCCGCGTTCCTGGGGTTTGCAAATGGTGGGAGGTTCCTTTCAAGCCTGGTCCTGTTCAATCCCTCAAAGGCCTCTTTCTCCATATACACTTCACCCCTGACCTCCACCAGGTCAGGTATGGGACGTCCATCCTTTGGTTGCGTCAGGGTCAAAGGGACCGTCAGGATGGTCTTTATGTTCTGAGTAATATCCTCTCCCACATAGCCATCGCCCCTGGTCGACCCGACCGTGAGTCTGGCCTTCTCATAGACCAGTTCAAGGGCAATGCCATCAATCTTGGGCTCCACCGTGTATTCCACAGGGGAATCATCTCCCAAGAATCTCTTGAGCCTGGCATCAAAATCCCATATATCCTGATCCCGGAATCCATTGCCGAGGCTGAGCATGGGCAGGCGATGCCTTACCTCTGAAAAGGCCTCCTGGGGCTCTGCCCCAACCCGCTGGGTGGGTGAATCGGGTGTAACAAGCTCAGGGTGGTGCCTTTCCAGCTCAGTTAACAGTTGGAAAAGACTGTCATATTCGGCATCTGATATCTCAGGATCATCCAGGACATAGTAACAGTGGTTGTGGTACCTGATCCGTTCCCTTAACCCTTGGATTTCCTCTTTGATTTTTTCCATTTTTTTGCTGACGAAAAGTGTTATCCCCTGTCCTACGCGGTCCCATAGGGGTGGTCCAAGGCCTTCTGTCTGACCGCCTCCACAAGCCCAAAGCAGCCGGTTAACATCATGTCCCCAAAAGGGGCAGCCATGTGTCCATTCAGACCCAAAAACCTCTCCCTGTTTGGGCCTGTAATTATCAGGTGTTTGAAAGGGCCAGCCTTCCTGGCCCCGGGAATTACCTGGCATCCGTGACCCATGTCCTCAAATATCTCATGGTTTGTGAGACCCTCTTTTCGGAATCGGTCCAGATGATCCTTGAGTTTCACTGGATCCAGCAGGGATGTATGGTGCTCGTAAATCCCCCATACCTTTTGACCTTTGATCAGGGCGGCTACCGTATGTTCATTGCCAATATTGACGGTGGTAACCCCTTCCTCCCTCTTGGAAGCAGCCCACGGATCCTGAAGAGCGCCCAGGATTGCTGAGGCGCTGGTATCCATTACCCATGCCCCCGGTACCCTTTTACTGATCGCCTTCATCCTGGTAAGGTGCTCAGGAGGTGTTTGATAGAGGAGACTTTCAAGGCCATTTTCTGACCTAAGGAGATCTGTCCACTGCCTGAACCTAAAGGCCCTGTTGCTTTTTGTCGGCGAAAACCCGTGATCCTGGACCGAAACAGCACCGATTCCAGGAATGGCCACATGGAACAGACCCAGGGCGCGGTGTATGGCCTCGAGGTGAATATCACCCATTTCAAGTTCCGTGATGGGCTCCATATCCGGCTTACTATCAACGATTTGGACTCCCATACCTTCTACTTTCTTAAGGTCATCATGAAAAGTAAGCGCCGGCTCCCTAAGGGCAAAGACCTTGAGCCCTGCCCTCAAGTGGTTTTTAATGGCGCGTGAACAGGGTCCCCCGCCCATTGTCATGCCAGAGAGGAAAATATCGTGCCCCTTTTCAGTGGCCCGGTCTATCAGGGTTGCAAGGGTTGTGGTAGCCGAGGGAAGGATCATCTTTGGGCAGTTCTCTGTGTTAATCCCCTGCCGCCAGACAAGAATGTCCTGGGTACCGCTACCCACATCTACAGCCAAAATGCCTCTTGATAAATCCATTTACGGTTGCC